>DAIEPN010000086.1 GCA_027348355.1 Chlamydiota bacterium
AAGTCGAAGAGTCTCTTGGTTGCGATCATGTAGGGAAAGGCTTGTTTCCAAACAAAATATTTTTTCATCAGAAATTTTTCCAGACCCTTGCATATGAAAAGGAGATTCATTTTGGTGGCTGAGTAAAATTCCTTGCATTTCAAGGGAAGGCTCTTTATCAAAACTGGTTGCAAATTCTAAGTTAAAATCTTTGATCCCAATACTTTTTGAAGTAAGGGGTTCTTCTAAAAGGATTTCTCCTTCACGGACCACAATAGAAGAGACTAGCTTTTTCCAAAAAGGAAGAGAGTCATTTTTAGAACCCGGAAAACTAAAGTCAAAACGAAATCCACTTGCGATGGCATGCAACCCTAAAGCGTGGTTATCGATACGCAATTCTCGTATATCAACTTGAGAATGCATTTCATTTATTTTTCCCTTCGAATCCACTACACATTCACCAGCTGCCTCGACTTGACCTTGCATATTTTCCCAGTCGCTTTCCAAAGAAGGCATAATGAAACTAGCAATTTGTAGTAAACGAGGAGCTTCTGTTTTTTCAAGTTTACATCGCAGTGAGAAGACCTCTCCTTGCGGTTCGATTTCTACAGAAAGTTCGGGCCTGTCACTTTTGTTTGGTTGCCCATAAAAAAGCAGCTTGGTGATATTATCATCTTCTCCCCATGTGCTTGTACTAAAATAGATTGGAGAAATTTCATGCAGAGACAGCCCCTTTTGAAAAAAAACCTCTCCTTGCTCAGCTTCTAGATTTATCGAAAAATGTTTTCCCGTCAAAAAAGCAGGGACGAACAGATTTGACTCTTGAGCAGAAGACCTTTCTTTTATAATGACTTGGGGGTGACTTGCTAAGAGATGGACTCTTAAATGTAAATTGAGAGGTTTGAGAGAAAATGAAAGAGCAAGCTTTGGAATTTCTAGAAAAAACCCCTTTCCTTCTATACTTACACCTTGTAAAGAAATTCCTTCTCTATCCCACTTTAGCTTTTCATATAAAACCTTATTCTCAGAAAAAAAATGCTCGCAGGTCCTATCAACAGTAAAACGCAAAAGAGGTTCTCGAAATAAAACCAAACACAGAACTGTGAAAATAAAGAAAAACAACTTTCCTTTTCTCTTGGAGATAGCATTTTCTCCGGGTCTTCTATTCATTCATTTGCCCTACTGAAAAAAGTTTATTACAAATCCATAACAATATCATTTTACTACTCATTTTATCATCTATTCTATATGTAAAAGATTACAGGTCCAAGTAAGGAATATAGGCATTCACAACAATCTATGGAAAATTCAACCTCTACTTTTCAAAAAAATATCAACCTACTGCAAAAAAAAGATCCTGATCTAGCTTCCATTCTTCTTCGCATTGATGCAAGCACTTTACCTTTTGCTCCAGGCTTCCCTCAAGAGAAAAATCTCGTTGATATAGGAATATCTCCTGAAGAATACCTTTTTTCTCCTCATAAAGCAAAAGAAGAAATCCAAAATTGGTGGAATACGATCGACTCTAAGCCTCTAGCGGTTCTTTTCATATATGGGACGGGACTTGGATTTCCTTATGAGATGGCAAAAAAGTGGCTAGATGAAAAGCCACAAAGGCACCTTGTCTTTTTAGAAGATGATAGAAGAATGCTTGTCCGCCTCCTTGAAACTCCTCTTGGAACTGAGATGCTCTCAGATCCTAGAGTTCGGATAGAATCTTTCATTTTTGAAATGAAAGAATATGAAGAATTTCGAAAAATGCTAGATACATTAGCTTGGTATTATGTAATTACGCAGCATAAGCTAGTCGCCCTACCTTACTATGAAAAGAAAAAAAGCAAACGATTTGCTCTTTTGCAGCAATATTTTGAGGATGAGTTCAATGAAAAAATTTTAAGTGCTAGGTTCCGTATTGATTTAAATCAACTTCACAATCAAAACATCTACCAAAATCTTCTCGATCATCAAAATGTCCTTTTGCAAGGAAATCTTAAAAATAGTTTGAAAAATGTTCCTGCAATCATCTGCGGTGCAGGCCCCTCTCTTTCCAAACATCTCTCTCAGCTAAAGCATCTCACTTCCCATGGCGCAATCTTTGCAGCAGGATCGTCCCTCTTTATTTTGGATAAACAAAATATTACTCCTCATTTTACTGGGGTTATCGATCCAAAACCTCCTTATCGCCCGTATTACCTTCAAACTCAATTTGAAATTCCTACTTTCTACCAAAACAAAGCGTCTCATGAAATTGTTTCTTTTCTTCATGGGACTAAAGTTCTCTGTCATGGAAGAAAGCACAGTCCTATAGAAGAATGGATCGAAAGGAAATTATCCTTTCCTCCACCCACAATTCTTTCTGGATACACCATCGGAGACTTTATGACGATGGTAGCTGCTTTCCTAGGCTGTAACCCTATCATTTTAATAGGTATGGATTTGGCCTTTACAAATGATCTCTACTATGCATCCGAAATTTCAGGTCCTACCATGAAAAAAGAAGGGCTAATCAAAACTAAAGATGTGCATGGCAACCCTATCTATACGAAAAGAGATTGGTTTGGGGCCGCAAGGCACTTAACTGACATTGCCAACCATTATAAAGATCATCTTTTTCTTAATGCAACAGAAGGTGGGATTGGTTTTGAAGATATTGCAGAAATCTCCTTTAAAGAAGCGGTAGAAAAACATCTTTCAAGCACATACGATATGCAAGGACTTGTTCATGCAAGTTTATCACAGGCAGCACCCTTTTCCCTTGATAAGACTCAGATTAGCCCCTATCTTTTAGAAATCAAACAAAGTCTCGAACGCTCTTTAGACTTTTCTCAAAAAATGAATCTTGAGCTAGAGCATATGGCTAAGGATTTTGAAAAGAAAACAGCGGATTTCCTTACTAATTTCACAGGCCCTTACAGCTTCCTTGAAAAAAAACTAAATCAAGAATTTACCTATACATACTTCCTTGAGCCGTACTGGAAATATATGAGTGTTATTCTTCAAAAGACAAGGGACGACATGGAAAGAGAACTTGATTCTAAAGGAGCTCTTTGGAGACTTAAAAAATGTGAAGTGGACTTTTATGTACTCACAGCAAAAGCCCACCTTCAAACGCTTGAAGAATCAATCGCTCGAGACTAAATCAAGATATTCTTCATAATTTAACAGATGCTCAAGCTGCTGCTTATCTTCAATCTTCATAGTAAAAAGCCAACCTTCTTTCTCGGGGCTTTCATTTAAAGACGTTAAGGACTCAAGCAGTGTGGTATTAACAGCAATAATTTCTCCGGAAACTGGAGCATAGATGTCAGCTGCTGCTTTTGTCGATTCAATAACAACAACTTCTTCTCCTTGTTGTACCTTAGCACCTACTTTAGGAAGTTCTATATAAACTACTTCTCCAAGCTCTTGTTGAGCACTGAAAGTAATTCCAACAACACCTATATCATCACTTGCATCGATCCATTCATGAGAAGGGGTAAATTTCATTTTGACTCCTTGTTTCACTCTTTATGTGATACATTCTAACTTTCATTTTCTAAAATAGAGCTGCACCATAAACTAGGATGCTGTTCTATCGGATAAAGCTCAGAAGAAGCTGGAAAATGTTGAGCCCCTCCTTGAGGTCTTGAGATACGATACGCAATCGCCATTTTATTCCATACCAGTGGATCAAATCCGGAAAGACAATCGCTTGGAATTTTTATTAAAGCATGATAGGAATTCTTACCAAATTGCACTTCTAAAGCAAGATCTTTCGGATCACAAAGCGAGTGCTCATCTTCTCCTCTAAAACGAGTAATCTCTTGAGCTTGCACTCCATGAACGTCTTTAGGAAGAAACAGAAAGTGATGGCAAAAACGGTTCATAAAGCCAGTCTTGAGATCACGTGTATCAATAAAGAGTTCTATCGCATCCCCTTCTAGATAGTTGGGATATGAGCAATCTTCGAACTTTTTATTCACAGCGACATCAAAAAGCAATCCCTCTTCCGACCAAGACATAGCAACTTCTGCAAAGGAAGATTCGCTTAAAAGACCCGACACATCTGGTAGTAGAAGGTGTTTGTGCATCTTTTTAGGGAAAGGCAAAGAAGGAAAATACTGGACAGGCCAAGAAAAATCAAAAAAACTAGCTGGAGAAAATCCAGGACATCCTTCAAACAAGATTTTTACTCCTTATTTTCTTCTACAAAATTTTGTAAAGAGATCGCATTCTTTTCTTTCAAAGAAGGCAAAAGTTCATCTAGTAAACATTTTTTTGCATCATTGGCCAACGCTTTTTTACCTAAATCCAATTTTACTGGGTCTAATTCAGTAGTCGTTTTTCTAGACAGCACTTGGTAGAATGCGATTTTCCCATCAGGAAAAATCTCTACTTTAGACCATTTATGTTCAGGAAGAGTAAAAACCTCAGAGCTTGCAAAAGAGCCCTCTTGACTTCTCTGAACCTCTCTTTCTTGTCTTTTCAATTTACTTTGCTCTTCTAATGGAGAACCTGTCAGATTTTGTACGTATCTTGAATCTGAAGGATTCTTATCAATTGAAGCCCTTGCTTCTCTCATATGTTTATAAAATCTGTGCTTTGCATAGAAATCAAGGGAAAGGTCTTTTCCGCTTGTAATTTCATTTGGGTGTACCTTCTTATAATCTTCACTAATTGCTTGTAAAAGGTCGCTAAAATAGAGGGATGCTATCTCATCTTTTGCTTCAGAAAAAGACTTTCGACTTCCATCGTTTCTTTGAAATAGAGCTGGAGACTTTTTACTTAGTATAGCATAGGACTCTTCGAGCTGGGCATCTAATAAAAGATCTAACGTATCATCAGCTGACGCTTCTTTCCAAGTAAGGACATGAGGAGCCTCTTCTTTAGAAAGTACAGATATCTTATAATAATGACGCTGATCAGGACTATAATAACTAAGCATATCTTGAATTTCACGCTCCTTATCTGAAATCTCTTTAGCTTCCTTCATAGGAGCCTTATCTAAAAGAGAGATCATTTCTTGATGGTCAGAAAATCCTTTAAAAGGAATATTCCCCCCTTTGAGACGAATTTTACAGTTTTCCTTTTTTACAGGAGCCTTTTCTAAGGCCTCTTTCACCCAAGTTGGATTAGAATCAACAATTTTTTCTAGAGAAAAAGCATCTAATCGAGCGCGTACATTTTTTTCTAAGCTACTAAGGTGAGCAAAACGGCTCCTTTTATCCTGATCTTGAAGTCTTGCCACTTCAGGAAAGTTCTCAGCTAAAAGCTTCCAAGAGAGATCATCTGTTTGCCACGCCCACAATTCTTTTAATGAGATACGTGAAGCCAAAGAGTTCTTATCAACCTCAGAATACTCTACTTGAAAAGACCGCTCCACAAGTTCAGGATATTTTTTCCCAATCTCTTCTATTGACTTGAAGGAAGAGGGAAGAGAAAGAGATGATTTAGAAAAGTTAGATCCCACTGCTCCTAAATAGCTCTGCAACTTGCACATAGAGCGAAAATCTCTTACCTGAAATTCATCCGGAAGTGAGTACATGTCAAGAGTTGCAACTTCTTTTGCGAAACTTGCAAATTCCTCTGAAAAAAGCGGGTCTAAGTAAACTCGGTTTCCAACTTCATCAAAAAGTCTGCGAAAGAGCATAACTTTTTGCCAAGTAGCCACTGCTTCTCTTTCATCCATCCCTAAATTACGCCATTGTGCATTCATGGCTTTATAAGCATCTTGATAGGTTAGATTTTCCTTCCCACCCATTTTTTTTAGATTTTCGAATGTGTTTTTTAGAAGATCGGCTTTTACTTCTTCTGTTGATATTTTATAACCTTTTTCTTCGGCTACAATCGCTGCATTCAAGATAAACTGGCTCGTTAGTTGCATAAACTTAGGGCCAAACCAATCTTGAAGTGACACAAATCCAAAAAGAGATAAATTCGCGCGTTCAATACTTTGATCTGCTTGTAGGGCTGGGTATTGATTTTTCTGATACTTCATAATATTACGAAGAAGTTCAGCTGGAAACTCTGTTTGATGCAAATAGAGATTTGTGAGTATAGAGAAAGTTTTAGGAGAAGCTTCCCTTTGATCTATCTGTGCTTGTTTCAGCCCGTCCAAAATTTCAGGCTTTGCCATCTCCCATACAGTCTGTGCTTGAATAAAAGGAGCTTGTGGATGTGCGTAAGGCTTATACTTTTGCATTTTTTGTAAACGATCTTCAAATTCTGGACGCAGCTCAGTAAAATATTGCTCTACCAAATGCTGAGCAAGTCCCGTAGCTAAAAAATCTTTTTGTAAAACCCCATCGTTGGAGAAATTGATTTGAGATGTAGGAGACATCCACATATCATCTGCACTTGTCGACAATATCCGCAGCATGTTGTCAACATCGCTTTGCATGATTTTCGAACCATCTATAGCCTTTGTGACAAGAACATCTTTCTTTTTCTCAACTTGCGGCAATACAGAAAAGGTACCGAAAAAGGTAAAAGAGATCACTATCATTGCTGTGATGAAAATGAAAAAAATACGCTGGTTTTTACGAAAGAAGTTAAGCATGATCTGTATACACCTTATATAAAACTTTTTTAGTACGACTTGGCAAAAATTACCCTTCTAACACTTTTTTTCCCACTAATAATACATTTCCCTTCTTCTACTTCTGCATCTAAAGGAATACAACGTATCGTTACATTGAGATCTTTTTTTACAATCTCTTCTGCATTACTCTCTTCATTCCAGTGGCAGAGGGCAAACCCTCCATGAATTTCATGTTGTTCATCTTTCGATGTGAAAAATTTATAAAACTCTTCTTTATCATCAATTTTTTTGCAGTGAGAATCACGGAACGCAAGAGCTTTTGCATAGATAGACTGTTGAATATCCTCAAGCTCACCTACAATCATCTGAAGAAGCTCAACCTTTGATACAATTTTAGATTCTTTATGAGGACAGTCTCTACGTTTCATTGGAAACGTATCTGCAGCCACGTCCCTTGGTCCTATTTCTAAACGAATAGGGATCCCCTTTTTGATCCAATGCCAAGTTTTCTCTCCTCCACGAAGGTCTCTTTTATCTACAATCACCTGAATTTTAGAATCTAAATAGGATATTTTACGAAGTTCTTTTGCAACTTCCTCGCAGTATTCTAAAACCTCGCCTCTTGACTCTTCTTTATGAATGATAGGAATAATAACAACATGAGAGGGCGCAATTCTTGGAGGAAGAATAAGCACATCATCATCGCTGTGTGTCATGACAACAGCACCGATGAGTCTTGTAGTAGTTCCCCAAGAGGTTGTCCATGCAAACACTCTCTGTCCGTTTTCATCACAAAATCCTATGTCTGAAGATTTAGAGAAATTCTGACCCAGAAAATGCGATGTACCGCACTGCAAAGCTTTTCGATCTTGCATCATAGATTCTATGGTAAAGGTTTTTACGGCCCCGGGGAATCTCTCGCTCTCCGTTTTCTCTCCTTTAATCACGGGCAGTGCTAAATAATTTTTCGCAAAATCTTCGTATACATCTAGCATGCGCATAGTCTCTTCTAAAGCTTCTTTTTCAGTCGCATGCGCCGTATGTCCTTCTTGCCATAGAAATTCTGTCGTTCGTAAGAATAGTCTGGTGCGCATCTCCCACCTAACCACGTTTGCCCACTGATTGATCAAAAGAGGCAAGTCTCGATAATACTCAACCCATTTAGCAACCGAAAAAGTTTTAGAAAGCTCGCTAAGGGATATTAATAACGCATTGGATAGAATAAAAAAGGGCGATTATGGAGTATGCAAATATTGCGGGCAAGATATCGGTGAAAAACGCCTTTTAGCCC
>DAIEPN010000089.1 GCA_027348355.1 Chlamydiota bacterium
TGGAACAAAGGGGAAAGTAATTCCCGGCAATCAATTTACTGCTGTGCTAGGGATCGAATATACTCCCACTCTTCATTGGGCATTTGCTCTTGATATCCAAATGATAACAAGCGAGCGTGATAAGTTCTCGGGAAGAAGAGATGTCGTTACAGAAGGGATATCTGGAGTTGATAATGGTTCTCCTCAACAGCTAGCTGTTTCCATAGGGGATAAGTCGCTTGAAAGAGTAAGCTTGGCTCCTGCAGTCGAATACAACTTTTCTCAGACCGTTGGTATGATCGTTGGAATGTGGTTTACTGTCGCAGGACGTAATACGACCCAGTTTGTAAACGGCGTTGCAGCAGTGAATATATACTTCTAAAAGAAGCGTCGTTAGAGCGTAGAGAGTTGTAATGAGAATTAGAGCTTCAAACAACAATGCGAGTCACGAAGTCGCTACGATCAAACCTACTTTCTCTCATTCTTCTGATGAATTGGACGAAATTTTAGTCTCTCTTGAGGTTGTTGGCAGAATTTTTAAAGAACAGCACTTTGGTCTAAAGTTAGATAGAGAAGTTTTCGTTTATTCAATTCTGAATGCGAGAGGAATGGGAGAGGAACAGTTGCAACGAATTTTTGATGAAAAAAAAGAAAACTATTCCTTCTGGTACCCAAAAGTGTTGCCTATTCGAGATGAAAGAGGAAACCCTACTTTTACTTTTATTAGGAATGAAAATACTGCGACATCTGAATGAAAATCAAAGAATAAATAAAAAAAGGGGCTGCGTTAGCCCCTTTTTTTATGCCGCATGAACTTCTATACGATGAGGTTTACCGACTCTGCTTTTCTGGAAAGACACCTTTAACAGACCATCTTTACAAATCGCCTGCGGAGTCGCATTTTCATCAATCGCAAATGGAAGTTGGATGCGATATGATAAAGCTCGTTTTGCTTTCGTATGGTATTTGATTTTAGCTTCCTCCTCTTTTTGTTCTTCTTGCGCTTCGCCTTGAATCGAAAGAACCCCTTTTTCAAAAGTGACTTGAATATCTTTCGAAGGAATTCCAGAAGCTGGCGCTTCTACGAATACTTGATTTTCTGTTTCATAAATTGTGAGGTCGCTCAGTCTGGCTTTTGGAGTTTCCCCACATTTTTCTACGGAACAGTCTTTGAAAATTGAGCGGATATCATCTAGTTCGCTCATGAGATTTGGGACGATTGCGAGTTGTCTAAACATATAAACCTCCGTGTGTTTTCTTACATTTTTCAATATAAGAAATTGGCGATTTAAAATCTAGCACTCTTTGATTCTGATTGCTAATTAATGGATCTAATGTATTGAGAATGAATAGGTTAAAAAAGTAATTATTTTAGTTTATTTTATTTTGATCCTCATAATTTTACTCTGAATTGACAAAAAATAATTTTAGTAAATATCTTTGAAGGCGTCCTTTTTACTATAGGAGGGGATATGAAAACTTTATTGACCTTTTTAGGCTTGTTTTGTTGTACGACTCTTTTTGCTGGAGACAATTCTTCACCGCCGCATGTGATGCATGCTCCGTTTAAAGAAAGGATATGGGTGGGCCCTGGCTATACTGCAGGTGTAGATAATGTTCTTCGTGGATATTTGGAAGCTGGAGCTAATGCGGAGACATTGGTATCTAAGGGTATAGGTGATAAACCAGTTGGATGGAGGTGCGGAATTGATCCCTATTCATGGTTTATGTACAACGCCTCTAACTGGGAAAACAGAATATTCGATTTAAAACTTGCAAACCCACTGCGTCTTATCCTCGAATCTGATGGTCGATTACATATTGTCGATACCCAGCATCGCGATATTTGGAGCAGGGGGCCATTTGGTTCATCATCTTCATACCAACTTATGGTATCTGATGAAGGCGCAGGGGATTTAGTCCTCTATGATGGAGCGGGTCGGATAGTGTGGTCAGCGAGACGCGATGGTGTTTAGCTACATAAGGAAGCTCTTTCCCATTGAAAAAGAGAAAGAGCTTTCTTTTTCGAAATTAATTGAATCAATCCATCTAAACAGTCAGGTTATAACTTAGAAGATCTGGCCAATTCTTTCAGATATTTTATATTGGTTTTATCATCCCTATATTCTTTCGCTACATCCATCTTGTAGATGATAGTGGGTAAAGAGAGTTTAGAAAGAATTCCTTTTGGATCAGATTGATAAGTTCTATGATTGGATTCGTTTTTGCCTGGAATTACATGATCTTCTCCGGCCATGACTAGAATTATTGCTTCCGGTTTTATTTTTGCTATGGTTTCAATAGTATGGATAAGAGATTGATCTCTTTTAAAATCACATTTTTCTCCCTCTCCTTCACACGACGCAAGCTTTTGAAGAAGATCATATGTTTCCATAGGCCAACGAAAAGTTGTCTCTAATAATGCTCTATATTCTGGTTTAGAGAAGACGATTTTTACAAACGGAATAAGTAAAGGGATAGTGCTAAAAATGAGAAAATCAAAAGCTTTTTTTAACTCATAATCTCTATAACTGGAAGATATGATAGTTGCGATCTCTTGAACAAGAGAAGAGTATTTCCTTAAGTCATCTCGAGAAATAATAACTCCTTCAGGGTTACCCAAATTTTTAGCAATCTCATTTTGCACTTCAGTAATTTGCATGAAGAGGTTAAAAACTTTTTCTTTATCTTTTCCATCATAAGAATGTAAAAATTTTTCTAATGCCTTAGCAGAACTGTCAGGCCATTCAAGGGCATCTTGATATTCTATAAGAAGAGCTTTGAAATCGCTTTTCTCTCTTGTATTTGTTGCTAATATCGATAAAAAATGAAAGATGACCAATGAGAGAAATTGCAAATACTCTTTTTCAGAAATTTCCTTTGAAGGGTGAAATAATTCCAGTGAGTATTTACTTAAAAGGATGTCAAAATCGTCTATATCTTCTAAAGAGAGCTTCTCTTTTCCAACGGATTCTAATTGACTATTAAAAGCATGAAGGATTTTCCCTAGGCAATCAAGATGAATTTGGCAAACGGATAAACTTTCTTGGTAAGCTTCCTTATCATCCCATCCGTAGGCTTCTACTTTGTGTTGAAAGATTAACTTAGTCTCCCAATAAGAATCATTTTGAATGGATTCATCATCTTCTTCTTTCGCCGGGCAAAGAATTTCTTCTACAACATTCTCATATGCTGCATGAAAGACTTGATCATCAGCAATCATTTCCATCAAGTCATCAAGATATTCTTCATAAAAAATGGTAAGATCCGGCTCTCTTAGAAAAATTTTCATGTTTCTAAAATAGAGGCTAAATTCTTTTTTTGTTTCGATCTTTCTTAATGTATCTTTGGTTAATGCTTGAACAGAAGTTTTGAGACTATTTTCACTGTAAAGAAGTTGTCTCGCGGTTTCCGTGTCTTTTCTTTTTAAAGCAGCTTTTACTTCTTTTGTTCGAAGAGAAATTTGTATTATTGTTTCTAACGCGGCTTCTCCTAGCTCTTCCCAAAACTCTTTTTTAACTGGCTTCATGCTTGGGGTCGCTTCAAATAGCGCAATACATTTTCTTGGATAGGTTCCATAAGCTGTGTAGATACCCTGAAACAAATTTCCTCTTTTCTGATTTGTATGAATATCAGCGACTATATGTACTCTGGCATCTTTTGGATTGGAAACGTTTCCGATTACTTCCCTCACATAAGGCTTAATTGAATCAGGAATCATCTGTATTAATTGAGGCTGGGCTTCTCCGCTTGTAAAATTAGGGTGTAATGTGGAGCTAAGCGAATCTGTAGAGGTTCTGTCTTGTAAAGAAGGAGTTTCTGTTTTAAAGCAGTTAGCAAGTTGTTCTATTCTTCGTTGAGCGCTTGAGAGAGGAGCCTGAAAGATTGGATGACTTTGCGTGCAGGTAGTTTTGCTGGAGCTAATGGAGTGATTGTTTGAAACTGATCTAACAGACATTTTCACCTCAATATGGTTAAGAAAAAGGAGTGATTCTATCTTTTATTCTATTTGTAAGTTAGAAAAATGAATTTTTGAATAAGTGCAAATGAAATTAATTTTATTCGATATTGTTACAAGAAAAGAAAAAGCTTAAAAAACTATTTATATACGAACTTATCCTAATAAAAATTGTAACCACATAAATATTAGTCCCAGCAGAGCAAAAGCATTCCATGCTTCTGGCAACCTTTCCCAACGCATTAAAAGCCTTCTGCACTTCCTCTTTAACCAAGAAAAACTTCTTTCGACTA
>DAIEPN010000098.1 GCA_027348355.1 Chlamydiota bacterium
AATGAGAAGGATCTGGAATGGATCCTTTTATCGTGAGTGTTGGTTCATCGATAGGGACAGTGCCTCGGTAGAATTGAATAGGGGAATATTCAGAGCCATAAACGAAGACTTTGTCACCTGATCCAGCAGTACCTGTAGTTACTTCATTATGAATGACCAGATCTGGAATTGTTGGTTGAATTTCTACGATTGTTGCGGGGTCACCTTCCTTTTTACCTGGCTTAAATGTGACTTTATAGAGATTTTGGTTGATAGAGAGAGAAGACGCTCCAGCTCCATAATAGTTTCCTAAATCTTGAAAATGCCAATAAGGAGAGGCTAAGGTGGTCTCAAAAGAGCTCGCATCGACGATAATTTTGCCATCGACTTTATGAATCCCTTCTCTTGCTAATTCTTCATACCATTTTGAAAATACATCTAAAGAAAGGGTTGGGTCTCCGCCTCCTTTAATCCATATATTTCCATGTAGAACCCCTTTTTCATCTACCGTACCGTCATATTCTAAATCGGTCTTAAAAGAGTATTGATTCCCAAGAGCTGAAATGGCAACGACGCTCAAAGGGATTTTTTGCAAAGAGGCGATCGTGAAGAATTGCTCTGCATTTTTAGAATATACTTCCTCACCTGTATCTATATCGACAATATGAATACCTATGTGAGTTCTTTTAAAAGACTCTGATTCTGTAAACATCTCAGACAACTCCTTAGATACAGCAAGATTTGTATAAAATAAAAGGATACATAAGAAGGTTTTTATTTTCATAGAGCTCTTATTTTTTTATTTGTAAGAGTAGCGTATTACAAGGATATTTTTTTTGCACTACTGTAGTTTTTTAGTAATTTCTTTTGGTATCTCTTGAGAGCTAATGCAGAGATAAATCCAAAACTTGCATAATAAAGATATCAAATGTTCAAAGGGAAGGTAGTATATTGTTTGTCCTTTTTTAACAGGTTGCAAAAGAAATCGCACAATTTCTTTTGCAACTCCCTTTTTTCGAAATGGAGCAAATACATAGATGCTGCCTAATTCAATGGTTGCATCATTTACTCAGGCAAGACGCCCAAGACCTGCTCATTAACCCTCTAATTCGGCTACTACAATGACATCATTTTCAAATACCGAATGGATAAATTCCACTTCATCGTAACACGAATGTATCGATGTCATTTCTGATTTTTTAGCAAATCTTATGTGAATCATGGCTACATTACTCAAAAAAGGTTGATGAATGTACAAGGTAGAATGACTTCAAAAAAATTTCCTTTATTATTATCATCATTCTGTAGGAAAGCTCTTTCCCTTGCTTTTAAGAGGTAGATATACTAGAATAAGGCTATCCTTACAAGCAAGGAGGGTATATCATGAACAGTTATTCACTATTTATGCTTCTTTCTATTTCCCCTTGCCATTCTCATCATCGTTTCCATCATAGCTAATTTTTTCGTAAGACATAGGTGCTAAATTATTTTTTAGTGGCTAGTCGTACACCTTTGCTTTTTTTAACACACATCTATTTTTTAGGGTTTTATGAAGAAAAAATTATTATTTTTATACATTCCATTTTTTTTGATTATGAAAACTTTTGCAGAAAACACTCCTAATCAAGAACATAAATCTCTTGTGGTTGGAACTACAAGTGGATATGCCCCTTTTGTAAGTTTAGATGCAAAAGGGCAGTATGAAGGGTTTGATATCGACCTAGCAGAACTTTTGGCAAAAAAACTGAACCGCAAGCTTGTGATCAAAGACTGCGGTAGCATGCCGGGTCTTATGATCTCCTTGCAACAAGGTAAAGTAGACGTCCTTATTTGGGCTATTTCGATTACAAGTGAGCGAATGAAGAATATGGAAATGGTCTATTATCAAGGTGAAAAGGTGATGGAAATGCCGGTTCTTTTTTGGGGAAAGGTTCTGGATATCAAATCGCTAGAAGATTTGGGGAAGGATCCAAAAAAGACTGTCTGTGTGGAATCTGGTTCGTACCAGGAAAGCGTTTTAAAGGGGATTCCAAATATCAACCTGAAATTTACCGATAGCGTTTCAGGAGCTCTTATGGAAATTAAGTATGGGAAGTCTTTTGCTATGATGATCGACCCATCTCTTTTACCTCATATTACAGCCAGATATCCAGATGTTAGAGTTGTGAACATTCCTCTTCCTCCGGAAGAACAAGCTTTAGGGAATGGGATTTGCATAAGTAAAGCAAATCAGGAGCTTGCAAACGAGATTAGAAAAGCAATTGAAGAGATCACTCTTGAAGGAGAAATTACGCAGCTAGAAAAAAAATGGAATATGAAGGGATAAAATGGAAAATTATGTGATTCTTTTGTCTAAATCGTTTCCTTTATTGCTACGTGGATCGTTAATGACGATAGAAGTGTTGCTTTTAGCAGCACTTCTCAGTTTCCTAATAGGGTTTGTTTTTGGAGTCTTATCTTGCAACCGCTTACGTGTGCCTGTACTTTCTTCTTTTATAGATGGAATTACTTTTGTGTATCGAGCCGTTCCTTTTTTCGTTCAGCTTTTAATCGTTTACTTTGTTCTGCCCGACATTTTAGGTTTTAACTTAAATCCTTTTCCAGCTTCGGTGATCGCTCTTGGGACTTGCTCATCAGGGTATATATCTCAAATTGTAAGAGCTGGTATTAACTCTATTCCTGTTGCGCAGTGGGAGTCTACGTTTACCCTAGGATATAGCAAGCTGCAGAGTTTACGGTATGTCATCCTTCCTCAAATGCTGCGAAATGTTTTACCTGCATTTAACAACGAACTCGACTCCCTTCTGAAAAGTACGGCTATAGTCTCTTCTATAGGGATGTTAGAACTTACTCGGATTGGGATGAACTTAGTTTCCAGTGAAATGCAACCTGTGCCGATTTACTTGACAGTTGCTTTTTTTTATCTATGCATGTCGGCTGTCATCAATATCATAACAAGAAAGCTGGAGAGGAAAATTGCTTATGTTAAACGTTAGAAATGTATCTTTGGTCAAAAAAAAGCGAATTCTCAAGGACCTATCTTTTACCATTCCTAGTATGAGGATTTCTTTACTTTTGGGGAAAAGTGGATCGGGAAAAACTTCCCTTCTTCGCTGCTTAGCGCAGCTTGAGAATTACGAAGGTGAAATTTTATTCAAAGAGGAAAGACTAGATCAAATCTCTCCTAAACTGCGATGTCAAATCGTTGGCTTTGTTCCTCAGTCTTTTGCTTTGTTCCCCCATATGAATGTGTTAGATAATTGCGCGCAACCGCTCAACCTAAATACGAGCCAAAAGCTGAAATCTGTGTACGAAAAAGTGGAACAAGTGTTGGCTTCTTTAGATATGGAAAAGCTAGCTTTGGCAAAGCCTCACGAGCTTTCTGGTGGACAACAGCAAAGAGTGGCAATTGCTAGGGCGTTATGCCTTAATCCCTCTTTTCTTTTGTTTGATGAGCCTACTTCTGCCTTAGATCCTGAAAACACACGGCTGTTTATCAAAATCATTCAGAAGCTTTGTGTAAGCGGCAAAGGAATTGCGATCTCAACGCAAGATATGGGGTTAGCAAATCAGATTCTTGATAGGGCTTATTTTATGGAAGAAGGAGAAATTGTTGAAAAATATGATACTGCAGAAACCAAAGAGATTTCTGCAGTAAGCAAGCTCGGTCAATTCCTAGCTCAGGAGCCACTGCCTATATTGGTTTAGGCAATGACCTCTTCACCTTTAGGTAGCCCATCTACATGCCGTCCTGATAGCAGATTTGGGTTTTCATCAGATGGGTCCATTTCATAACGATCTGTAGCATCAGTATCATCTATATCGGATTCATTTATGGAGACATCGTCTGCTTGTGATGTATCATCTTCATCAAATCTAAGAGAATCATCTTCTACTACTGTATGCATGACCTTTGAGATCATTTTAGCTACATGACAGATCATGAGACCTGTAGCAGGAGCAAAAGGTTTGATTTTTTCAGCTAGAAAATTCCATCTGCTTTCCATAACATCTTTTGGGAGCTGACCTTTTAATTTAAATTCTATACTGCGAATCATGGTGTCAACAGTGTCAACATCTTTAATTTCAAGCGGATTGAAGCCATGTTTTTGTATAAATCGTTCTAATTTTCGATTTGCCTTCTCAAGGGCCTTAATATATCCTTCAGGAGCATTAGCTATGATCTCTTTTTTCTTTTTACTAATCTCTCCTATTAGAAATAATATGCGTGCAAGAGCGTTTGGAATATTTCCCGGCCCTTCTTGTGAAGACAACTCTTCAAATTCAGCTTCCAATTCAGCTAATTCTCCAGCAAGATCAGTTTCGTTATCCCAACCGTCCAGTTTTCCTTTTTCAAAAGCTTGATCGGTATACCATTGTACATCGTTTTGTAACTTTTTGAGAGTGTGGAATATTTGCAAATCAGCATCTAAGTTGTCTGTTTGGTTTAGTTTCGCTTCTAGTTGGTTACGAACATAAGGATTCGATAAAATGCGACCTACTTCTTTCCAATCTGTTGGATCAAAGAAGAATTGAGTTACTTGCTCAAGCTCACTTAAGCTTGTTGCACGGAGGTATTTTTCACCTTGTATGTTTGTCATAACCTCTAATTTATGTTTCCCAGGGAATCTATTGAATTTAGAAAGGGCTTGAAAGCTTAGGTCCATATTCACTGGTTCTTTCTTGGCATACATGTAGTCTAGGATAACTTGCCGCTCTTCTTCCGTATAATTAGGAAGAAGAACATTCAAAATCCATGAATCAGTAGAAATTTTCTTTCCTGATGCAAATTTATATAGAACATCAATTAGTTTACTTAATTCAGAGTCAATTTCCTTTTCCTTATAAGAAGAAGGATTGGAGAAGTTTAATCCGTTGATAAAAGCGCTTGCTTTTGCAAGCATAGGTTTTCTCAGACGATTGAATGACCATTGGTTTAAAAGAGTATTGGAACCAACTTCAATATAGTCTAATTGATAAAGCAGTCTTTGTGCATCGCTAGGATCTCTTTTTAGCGCTGCATCGATCAACCTGGCCTTTGTTTTTTCATCTTTACATGTAACTGCTGTCCACATTTCAGCAACCGTTTCAATGCTGCATGCTTCTTCTATCTTAGGCAGTAAGCCTTGATCTTGAAGAAGTTGTTCCAAATTAACAACGTTGTCCTCCATAGGAAGGGCAAGAGAATCGCTTTCACTTCGAAAGAATCCAAATACTTTTCTTTCTGTGTTCAGTGTTGGATTCAGTTTTTTTTGACCCAAAGCTGTTCCAAAATCATAAAGACTACGAGCTAAAGTTTCGCTTCTTTGACCTGGTAGTCTTGAAGTTTGAGCTTGAGGGGTAATAGCGACCATCATAGTTTCTTCAGAAGCTTCAATTCTAGGATCAAAGCCTTCTTGGACATCTACTTCTGTCATTTCTGCTACCGTCTCAGGGTTTTTTAATTGTTGCGCCATTTGTTTAAGCACCGACGCAGCGCCTGGTGTTACTGGTTTGATTCTTTCGGCAAATTGGTTCCAGCTGCTAGCTAAGTTTTTGCATAATTCCTCAGTAGGGGCCTCATCAGTCTTTACTAAAGGACGTGTATGATCTAAAGCAGAGATATGCATTCCTTTACGAGTTGCTTCCTGCTCTAGAGCTTGTATTCTTGCTTTTCTTTGGGCAGAACTATATACATTATCTGTAGTAGAGAACTTTTTAGCTTCTTCTCTAAGATAGGGTAGCTCTACAGTGATTGTGTTAATTGACTTATAGGTTGAAGTATGGATTGCAAGCGCAAGAAGAGCTTTTGAAAAAGCTTCTGCTTTTTCTTCAATGTCTTCTGGTTTCATCACTATAGCTTCATTCAATGCAACTCTCGCACTATATACATCTCTAATTTGAGCTAGTATAGCCTCGCCATTCGTATCGTCTAGGCTAGCTTTTCCTTCTGCTTCTTCTATTGTTTGTTCTGTAAGACGATCTAGTTTTTCCTCGTGGGCCTCTACAGCGACTAATTTTTCCATTTCAGATTTTTTTTGTGCTGTAAAATCTGCGACGGCTTCATAATGCGCAGGAGTTAACAAGGACTGATTTGTTCGTTCTAAATGCTTTTGTAATTGTTTTTGTGCACGGGGGCTAGAAAAAATACTTCCAATTGCATTCCAATCCATAGGATCGTAAAAAAATCTAGCAATTTTTTGTAGAGGATGTAGCTCAATTGCTTTTAGAGATTTGTGCCCCTTTTCTTTTACAACTTCTAATCTATAGTTGTCTGGGTTACCAACATACATCATGAAAGCCATATAGCTTGCATCCATATCAATGGGTTCTTGTTTTGCATACATGTAATTGAGAATGATTTCGCGCTCTTCTTTCGTATAATTCGGAAGAAGGAGATTGACAATCCAGGAATCTGCAGTAAGAGTTTCTCCTGATCTTACATAACTGTAAAGGGTCTCGATTAAGATCTTCATCTCTGCATTGATCTCGATCTCTTCATACGTTGTTGGATTTATAAATGGAGAAGAGGAAACAAAAGCTGAGGCTTTTGCTAATAGGGCTGATTTTAAATGATTAAAAACCCACTGGTTATAAAGAGTATCAGCGGCGATTTCAATATAGGCCAGATCGCGACGTAATTTCTCAGCTTGGCTTGGATCTGATCTAAGGGCTATCTCTACGAGCTTGTCCTTTTCTTCTTGCATTTTGTAAGCAGCTTTTTTCCATTGCAAAGCTACGGTTTTGAGCGAGGGTCTTTTAAATTCTTCTAAAGAGGCAGCGTCCGTAGTTGAAGCTCCTAGAAAAACTTCTAAATCAACTACTTTATCATCTAGGGGAAGGGAAATGGATCCCGTAAGAGGAAGTCCAAAGAATTTTTTTTCTAAGTTAATTGTTCGCAGTGGTTTGTTATGGACTAAATTTTTTCCAAAACTACATAGACCTTCTTTTAGTGTCGTTTGCTGTGATGGAGTAAGTGACTTATGAATTGAACTATTTACTGACATGTTATTAATTTCCTTTTCTGTTTTTTATTAATTAAAAATAAAATTATAACAGTTTTTAACTATATTTAATATTTTAAACGTAAAATTAATTTTATATAGTTGTGTATTCCATTCATTCTTAAATGTTTGCAAAGAAGTGTGCAAGAAATCGGCGTTGTTGCGTAATTGAAATTTTTGAGTTTTCTTCCTAAAAACAAAAATTCTGAGAAGCCCCGATCGTTTAATATCTTACATTCTAACAGGCAATCCCAGAGTATTCACTTTATTAATAATTAACGATTTAAGAAGCAT
>DAIEPN010000107.1 GCA_027348355.1 Chlamydiota bacterium
TGGTCAATAAAACAAATTACTTGATAGGAATTTTTGTTTTTAGCACTTACCAAAATCGGAGCGTTATTTTTAGAAAAATAGGTTCTTATAAAATCTTCTTTTATATCATCTGAATAAGAATAAATAAAATCAACATTAGGCACTCTATAGTGCTTAGTCATTTCTATGAGTAAATTTTTTATGATTCCTTCCGGACCATATACTTTCGAATCAATAACTTGAAAACGTTTCAATAAATTTCGATAGGGACCAGTCTTACAAGCTCTCCATGTATACTCGAGATTCTCTAGAGTAATCCCCTGAGAGTTGTAGTATACGTACTCTTGTCTAATTGCCTCATCCATCCATTCATGTCCTGAAGCATCAACTGCTATGGGGACAATACCTTCCACAATTGAAAAAAAGAAGGAACATAAAAATAGAATAAAACAACAAAGAATCTTCATAGCAATCTCTAAACATTTAAAAATCACTCTAAACTTTAGCGTTTAATAAGAAAAACATCCAAGAAAAACTGAAAATCTTTAGAAATTCTCTGACTTAATAGCTCCCCTTCTCAATCCTAACCTTACCACGAAACAAGCGATATATGTAAATACTATACCCGATCACAAGTGGAATCCCGATTACAACAATAATCAGAAGCACTTTCAATGTTAATGGGGAAGAGGCTGCATCACTAATGAATAGACTATTTGTAGCAGGATTAAGACTAGAGCGAATGAGGGTAGGGAAAGTCCCTATAGCAAAAAGAGAAAGAAGAAGAGCTATACTAAAACAAGAAGATATGAAAGCCCAGCCTTCATTCCCTTTAGAAATTTGATAAGGGATATTCACAATTGTGAAAAAGGCTGCCACAGGTACTACGAAAAGCCAAGGATGCTTAATAATTGGCTCAACCATATGTGGCATATAAAAAAGAGTTGCAATTGTTGAGATGATATAGAATGTTGCAAAAAAAACAATGGTACGATTTACCCATTTACGTAAGGAGTTTTGCAATTTCCCTTCTGTTTTCATGGTTAAATAGATTGCTCCATGCATCATAAAAAGGGCTACTGATGTTATCCCTAAAAGAAGAGCGTAAGGAGAAAGAAAATCTCCGAACACACCAGCAAATTCCCTGTTTTCATTTAAGGGAATCCCTTCCACCAAGTTGCCTAAAATAACACCCACTCCATAAGCTATGAGAACACTTGCTATACAAAAAACCGCATCCCAGCATTTACGCCAAATAGGCGATTCCATCTTACTTCGGAATTCAATTGCAACAGCTCTAAAAATCAAACCGCATAAGAAAAACATGATTAAATTGTAAAATGTAGAAAGCAAAGTAGCATACGCTTCTGGGAATCCAGCCAAAAGAGCCCCCACAATTACAACGAGCCAAACTTCATTTCCATCCCATACAGGGCCAATTGCATTTAAAAAAACCCTTCTTTCTTCATCTTTTTTTGTAAAAAGATGTAAAGCCCCTACGCCTAGATCAAATCCATCCAAAACGGAATAGCAAATCATGCAAACAATAATGACAAGGTACCAAATCACTTCTAGAGAAAATATCGACATAGAGAAGCCTCCTCAGGATTTTACGTATAGCTACGATCTTGATAAACCGCGGCCTCTTCATGAATTGTGTCTTCTTCTTCAGGACCGTGTTGGATTTTTTTATTTAATAGATAAATAAATAAAGTAAAAAGAAGAATATAAATACAGATAAACATTATGATCGAACCAATCACTTGGTTTGTATTTATGTTAGTTGATACACCCTCTGTCGTCCGTAGAACGCCGTATACAATCCAAGGTTGTCTTCCAATTTCCGCTGTCATCCAACCAACTTGATTGGCAATTTGAGGAAATAGTACAGAAAACACGAGAAACAGTAGGGTCATTTTAGCTTTGGCCAGGTTTCCTTTTTTCCAAAAAAAAGTAGCTAAAAGAACTGCCAAAACCATCAATCCCCACATATAAATCATGATATGGTAAGATTGAAATACGATATTACTAGGAGGCCTGTCTTCTTTAGCAATTTGGTCAAAACCTACTACGGGCGTAGAAAAATCTCGATAAACAAAAAAGCTTAGAAGCCCTGGAATTCCTAACCCTGTTACCTTTTCTTTTTCTTCATCGATCCATCCGAATATCATCATAGGAGTGGACTTTTCTGTTTTATACACACCTTCCATTGCAGCGAGTTTGCTTGGTTGATAAATCGCAACACCTTTTGCTGTTGAATCCGCTGAAATCAGCTGTAAAACCAAAGCAATAGAGGCTGCAATAAGACCTATTTTCATACAGGCCTTGGAAAAAGCTAAATGTCTTTTTTTTAGGTAATAATAAGCACTTACGCTGAGCACTAAAAAAATCCCTGATAGCCAACAGCCAATGAGAACATGAACAACTCTATCAATGGAAGACGGATTTAGCATCATTTCCCAAAAATCAGTAACTACAGCTTTTGCCTGAACACCTTCTCCAACAATTTTATAGCCAGTAGGAGTTTGCATCCAAGAATTTGCGACCACAATCCATACAGCACTGAAATGAGCTCCTACGCAAACAAGAATCGTTGCCAAATAATGAATTCCTGGCTTAACTCGATCCCACCCAAAAAGTAAAATACCAAGAAATCCAGCTTCTAAAAAGAAAGCAAATACACCTTCAGCACCTAAAGCACTTCCAAAAACATCTCCAACAAATTTTGAATATCTAGCCCAATTCGTTCCAAATCCAAACAATTGTACAAGTCCTGTTGCGACACCTAAAGCAAAGGTGAGCGCAAAGATATTGACCCAAAATTTCGTTATTCTTCGATAAAGGGGGTTCTTTGTCTTA
>DAIEPN010000121.1 GCA_027348355.1 Chlamydiota bacterium
AGAGACACTTTTGCCTGTTACGAGGTCAAAAGCTAAAAGGTTAAATTTTGTATAGTAGGTTGGAGTTAGGATGGGAACAATGACTTTGCCTTCATGTATTTGTGTGGTTTGATAGAATCTAGGATTTCTTCGTGGGATCTCTCCAGAAGGAGTGAAAAATCCTCTTCCTGAATCTACAATTTGGATACGCATAGCGTAGTGGCTCGTACTGATCTCAATCCAATAGGGAAACGGAAAAGTGGGCTCATTTTTATTAAAGTACATTTGTACAGAGCTTTGGGAAAGCTCCGACATGTCTTTGGGCCACGTTGTTTCAAACACTTCAAAAGAGGGATGCCTAGTCGATATCCCATCTATAGTAAGAGGTGGGGTCCAAAGGGCCCTTTTATCGACCTCATCAGAGGAAGCTGCACCAATTTTTCGTTGTCTCTCAAGGGGAACCTTATAGAAGGGTAGAGCCAAGAGTTTTGCGAAAAAGTTCTGGGATTGTTCTATAAAATTCCAACGTCTGTGCATGACAGAAAAAGTTTCTGTGAGCTGGTTTTCATGAAGATCTATCTGGTAAATATTCCAAGAAGTATGGCCTGGAGCATTTTTTTTAACCCAATCTCTCCAGGATAGGTTTTGCATTTTGTAAGATTCTACAGGTACACAAATCTCTTCTAGGCTTAAAAAATGCTCTGAAATCGACTTAATCAGTAGGAGGGAGTAGAGGTCGGATTGCTTTGTGACAATAAAGTCTCCTTTTTGCCCCGAGGTAAACCTTTCTTTTAAAGAAGGTTCTCCCCAAACAAGAGAGGCAGCGCAGAGAAAGAGGATAATAAAAATTTTTTTCATAAAAAAGAAATTACCTATGGATAATAGCCCATTTTAGCAGGCCTTTTCTATCTTCACAACAGCGGAGTTTCAAGAAATATTTTTCATTTTTTACCAAACTGTATATAAGTCAAATTATAATGATCGAAAAAGAGGGAGTGCCAGGTGAAGAGAATAGCTTTTGTCATTGGTATTATGACTGCGTTGTGGGTCTTTGGTAAGCTCGTAGTAGAGAAGGACTCTTATGTTTTTTCTTCGGAAATTGCGCAGCAGACTACTCCTGTAGCACAGGAGCTTGATTCTATTAATAAGGAGATAGAAGTGCTTAAAGATCGTAGAAATATGTACCTTGCTAGGGCGTATAATAATGATTTAAATGCGGAACGTTGGCAGTTTGAGTCCAATCGATATTTGGATGCAAGACAAGCATGGAACGACGCCGACGCTGATAGAGAAGCCGCAAGACGCATTCAGCTGCAAATCGATGCTTTAGAGAAAAAAAGAGAGCAAATTCTAGTTCAGCATCCAGACAAACGATGAGTATAGGAATTTACTCGCAATCCCTGTCTCTCCTTACAGATCTATATCAATTGACGATGGCATATGGATACTGGAAGATGGGGATGCAAAATAAAGAAGCTGTATTTCATCTTTTTTTTCGTAAAAAACCTTTTGAAGGCTCTTTTGCAATCGCCGCAGGACTTGAGACGGCTATCGAATTTTTAGAAAACTTCCGCTTTACGTCAGCTGATTTGGCCTATTTAGGAAGTCTCACTGACAGGTTCGGAAAAGAATTGTTTGAAGAAAGCTTCTTACAATTTCTTGGAGAGATGCGTTTTAGCTGCGATTTGGATGCTTTAGAGGAAGGAACCCCCGTTTTTCCCTATGAGCCTATTTTACGAGTGAAAGGCCCCCTTTTGCAGGCGCAGTTACTAGAAAGTCCTCTACTCAACATCATAAATTTTCAGACCCTCATCGCGACGAAAGCTTCGCGTATTGTTTGGGCTGCAGGATCTGATCCTGTTGTGGAG
>DAIEPN010000124.1 GCA_027348355.1 Chlamydiota bacterium
ACCTCCTCCTATGGCTCTTTTTCAAGAAAGCCCCACTCCTACATCGGGGATAAATGAAAAAGAAGCTTTTTTTTACCATGAAAGTTTGGTAAAATACTTGCAACATGCTCTTCATTTACCTGAATATGGAAATGTAAAAATTGCATTGACTCTTAAACCAGATGGAACTGTAATGAAGCTTGAAGTCATCACATCAGAAAGCGAAAAAAACAAAACTTTTTTGGAAAAAAATTTACCGCAAATAAAGTTTCCAGGTTTTAGTAAAAGTGATGGCAACGAGCAAAAGACTTTTTTATTAACCTTTTGTAATGAATAAATCACTATGCGCAAAACTATTTTTCTGACCTTATTTTCTCTTCTATGCTCTTCTCAATCTTTTCTATATAGCGCCTTTGAAACTCAAGAAATTCGAGTCACTCTTTCAACTGAAAGCCCTTTGACGCCTGTTTATCTTACCTTGGTCTCTGAAAATCCCGGCTTTTCTGGATCTTATATTGATAGCCTTAAAGCAATTCTTAATTTTGACTTTTCGTATAACGGAGAAACCCAGCTACTTTCTGTAGATTCCGAAAAAGAAAAACTACTCCAGCGTTCTGACCAACAAGCAAACTTTACTCCCGCATATTGGAAAGCAGGGGGCATTCAATATGTTATTAGAGCTCTGATCCAGGAAAAAAAACTCTCTGCAACCATCTACTGCCTTCAAGAAGATAAAATTAAACGTTTTCAAGAGATTTCTTTATCCGGGTCTTTAGACAGAGATCGAAAACAAATTCATAAATTGGCAGATGGGATCTATAAAGCTATTTTCCAAAAAGAGGGAATTGCAAGCTATCAAATCTTATACTCTGAGCAAAAACCTAGAAAAGACAAAGAATGGGCCTCCGAGATTTGGGAGTGTGATTGGGATGGAGCTAATAAAAGACAGGTTACAAAAGAAAACAGCTATTCAATTAACCCCATCATATTGTCGTCAACAAGCGATCAATTTTTATACGTTTCTTATAAATTAGGACAACCTAAAATCTTTCTCGCTTCCTTGCAAAAGGGAGAGGGAAAACGTGTAATCCATCTACGTGGCAATCAATTGCTTCCTGCTATTTCTCCTCAAAAAAATCAGATTGCCTTCATCTGCGATGCAGCAAACGGAAGAGCTGATTTATTCGTCCAAGCTTTTGACCCAAGTAAAGGCGCAGTTGGGAAACCCATCCAGTTATTTTCTTACCCAGAATCTGTACAAGCCTCGCCAACATTCGGCCCTGATGGGAAAAAAATTGCTTTTGTATCTGATAAAGATGGAAGCCCTAGAATTTATATAATCCCAAGCACGACAACGGGGAAAAGAGCTATCCCAACTCTACTTTCTAAAACAAATCGTGAAAATTCCTGTCCATCATGGTCTCCTGATGGAAAAAAAATCGCATATAGTGCTAAAACAAATGGAGTACGCCAAATATGGATTTACGATTTTGAAAAAGGGCACGAATCACAACTGACAACAGGCCCTGGAAATAAAGAAAACCCCGAATGGGCGCCCAATAGTTTGCATTTAGTCTTTAATTCCGTGGACGACGAGGGATCGAACCTATATATTATGAACTTACATCAAACAAAACCCATAAAAATTACTGATGGAAAAGGAAAAAGTCATTATCCGTCTTGGGGAAGAAAATCAAATCAATTTTAGATAAGGTAAAAGAAATGAAAAAGTATACTTCTCTAGTGAATACTCTATGTCTTTGTGCTTCACTGCTCTTCATTACAAGCTGTGAAAAAAACAAGTCGGGGACATGGGATGATAACAATAGCACTGCATCTAAAAGTGATGCGAGCTCGTGGCTTAATGAAAGAGATTTACAATCCGAAGGAGACTCCTTCGCATTTGCTGACGAAGAATTTATGCCCTTGCGAGAAGACGATCTAAAAACTCTCTCTTTTAATGAAGGATCTCCTCAACCGAAATTCAGTCCAGGTGAAGCAGGCAGTGGAATCCCTGGCCTTCAGCATTTTAAAGAACCTTCCGGCATTCTTTCAGAAATTTTCAGAAATGTGTATTTCAATACAGATGAGCATGTGATCCGTGGTAAAGAAAACTTAACCTTCATCTACAAAATGGCATCTTATCTCAAAGAACATCCCAATACTTATATTGAGGTTCAAGGGCACTGTGACGAAAGAGGCCCAGAAGAATACAACCAGGCTTTAGGGACAAGGAGATCTCAGCATGTTCGGACCCTCCTTATTCAACATGGCGTAGACCTTAACCAAATTCACACAGTTTCTTTTGGTAAGGAACAGCCTGTAGCATTAGGGCATACCCCGCAAGATTGGGCACAAAACCGTAGAGCACATTTTAAAATTTACGAAAAAAACTAAACTTTTCTTATGAATATAAAACAGTTATTTTTCCTAGGGGCTCTAGCCTCTCTTATCACAGGCTGTGGATCTCATCTCGCAGCTATGAAAGGCAAAAAAGATTATAACGATCTAGCCCTTGATGAGCTGCGTATCGAAATTGCTGATATTAAGCACACCCTTCATACACAACAAATGGAAATGGCTCTTTTAGAAGACAAACTTCGAGATAAAGACCAAGCTCTCTCTTCCTTAAGCAGAGAGGTCTCCGGAAAAAAAAATCTGAAAACCGAGCAGTTTTTTGAAGAAATTACCTCATTAGAAAGAAAACTTTCTCATTTAGAAAAGATACAGGAGAAAATGGCAGGCGATATTAGGCAACTAAATAACCATGCCAATCAAACTACCACCACTTTTACCCAATATCGAGATAAAATTTACGATTTGCAAAAGGAAGTTGCAGGGGTCACACAAAAGCTTGACGAAGTCTCTAAGCTTAAATCTACTATCTCAGCCCTTTCTAAATCGTTAAGTGCAAAAACAACACCTTCAGGCTTTATTACCTATAAGGTGAAATCAGGAGATTCTTTAGGGAAAATTGCTATGGAACACCGCGTTTCCATAGAGACATTAAAAAAATACAACGATTTAGAAAACGATCGTATTGTTGTAGGAAAAGAACTCAAAATCCCTCATGCAGACTAGTATGGAAAAAGCCAGAGTAGGTGTTTTTGATTCTGGTTTCGGTGGACTCACAGTAATGAGAGCCATTTGCGATCTTCTTCCTTCTGAGGATATCATTTATTTCGGGGATACAGCGCGCCTTCCTTATGGAAATAAAACTAAAACCACAATCGTACGTTACAGTGTTGAAAATGCTCGCTTTCTCATTTCTCAAAATATTGATGTACTTGTGATAGCCTGTCACACAGCAAGCTGTTTAGCAAAAGAGGAGCTACAAAAAATACTCCCCATCCCGGTCATCGATGTAATCTCTCCCTCCGTTAAACTAGCGATTTCCCAAACAAAAACAAAAAAAATAGCAGTGCTCGGAACGTATGGAACCATTTCCTCAGAGGTATACCAAAATGAATTGCGTAAGCTTTGCCCTGAAATTACAATTTTTCCTGTAGCTTGCCCCTTGTTTGTTCCCTTAGTTGAAGAAGGCTTTACCCATCATAAGGTAACTGAAATCATTGCAAAAGAATACCTTGCAGATCTGGTCC
>DAIEPN010000151.1 GCA_027348355.1 Chlamydiota bacterium
AAGTATTTTCAAGCGATGTTGTTTTTGTGGATGCCAGAGATCGCAGAGGACTGGGAGTGGGAGCTGAGATGATGTGGGCAAAAGTAAATAAGATCCCTGTTGTGATCTTGGCCCCACAAAATTCTCATTATAATAAACAGCAAACAACTCTTTTAGGAGTTCCTCTCGAGAATTGGATCCATCCTTTTGTAGAGTCTTTAAGTGATAAGATTGTAGAAGATTTAGCTGAAGGGGCGCTATGGATCCAGCAGATGGTAAATAACTCTATAGAAGTCAAAGGAATTGATTATGTTGAAGCTGCTATGTGCTACTATAAAGGAGGACAATTAGAAAAAGACGTCCCAATGAAAGAGCTGCTCTATTCTAATAGAGAGCTTAGGGAGCGTATACAGAGCTTAAGCGTTGAACAATCTCTTGAAAGGAAAAAATTGCTTGCTAGATCTATGTAAGATGCGCAAACCCTACAGCTTGCGCATAGAGGTTCTTTCTTTAAAATCGTACGTTGTAGCTCATGTAGAAGAAATGTGTATGATAGAGAGAATTATATTCAAAATCATACCCTGTTTCGAGTTCATGTCTATCAAAAAGAGTCAGAAGAAAATCAACTCCTGCAAGTGCAATGTTTCTTCCTGATTTGGGAAGTTCTGTAGAAAATTCATATTCTTGGAAGTTAAGTGGAGTAAAGTTTAAGGTATACTCTTTATCCAAAAATTCACGTTGCCAGTTTAAGTTAACAGCTGGAGAAAATTTTACATCTTTCGTTTCCAAGGTATAGTTAAACCTCATTCCCAAGTCAGTGCGCAGTGATTTTAGGTTTTGTTTTCCGACTTTCATTGCGTGTAATGAATTCCCCTTCTCCTTGAAATCGTCAATATGGATATAGGCATATTGAATAGAGGCCATCGGGATCACTTGGAACCCATCAGGTATCATGGAAAAGACTCTATTTTTAAAAGCATATTCAAAGCCAAGTAGAGCATCGAGCTCTGCGCCTCTTGGGTTTCCTTTAACAGTTCCGGAATTGGTTTCAAAAAAGTTTCTGTCAACAGAGTACCACTCATATCCTGCTCCTAGAATTCCATTTATAGCAAATTCAGGAAGTTGGGCTGGAGCATAAGTGGCATAGGTATCCCCATGCAGATGATCGATATCAAATTTCCCCCAATTTTTCCCAACACGCCCTGTGATTCTTTCATATTCTAGAAGAAATCCAACCCCTACTTGCGAGAATGCATAGTCCGCTCCTGTAAATGCACCAGCTGACCATTCTTTGTAACCTTGCGCATCATCTTTAGAATACACGTTTCCAATTTGTCCTTTAGGTCCTACATAAAAATTCCAAGGTCTTTCTTGTGTGGCTCCTAAAGATTCTGTAAGACGTTGTTTCTTTTCTTTTGTTTCTACATCCTGAATTTCCCCATATGCTACAAGTTGTAAAGCTAGGTCTTGGTTAGAAGTTGTTGAGATAGACTTTTGTCTTACAGGTTTTATAAAATGATCTCGAAGCCTTTGCATTTCTCTTGTAAGCCTAGTATTGGTCTCGTTTAATGAAGAAAAGAGAGGTTGGGCTAATTTTACATATTTTTCAGTAATAGGTGTAAATATGACTTGCAGAAAAGAAAGTTCAACGGAATCAGGATTATAAAGTATTTGAGGTTGTAAGGAAATCGGGATGTTTTCATTTATGATATTGGTAAATGTTCCTGTTATTGTAGGTGCATTTAAAATGAAAAATTTGTCTCCCGAGGTAAGTTTTGTT
>DAIEPN010000169.1 GCA_027348355.1 Chlamydiota bacterium
CGAGAAGAATTCCCAGTCCTACGCTCATAGGGGGATAAATGTAATGGAACATGCTAGTTAGAGCAAATTGAATTCGAGAAAGAAAAACTGCATCCATCGTAGGAATCTCCGCTCATAAAAAAATAATAATTTAGATTTTGCGTTTAGAGAAGATTTACTTCTATCAAAATTCAGTAATTTATTTTTTATCTTGTGACTACTCCCTCGCCTAAAGGCGAAGGCTTCTAGGGATAACTCCCAAGCCATCTAGTCCGAGGGCTAAAATATTTTGTGCTGCATTGAAATCCCTTGTTGCCTTATACCCACATTCAGAACAACAGTGCTCTCTTTCAGAGAGCTTTTTCTGCTGCCGATACTTGCATCGGCTGCATGTTTGAGAGGTATAGGCGGGGCTTACTACTCCAAGTTTCCTACCAGCTTCTGCCGCTTTGTAGGTTTGGAATTGACGAAACTGATTCCAACTTACATCTAGTATACTTTTTGCAAAATGAGACTTCTCGATCATTTTCTTGATGTTTACGTCTTCTATGCAAATATACTGATACTGATCTACTATCTTTTTTGCTACCTTGTGGCAAAAATCTTTTCTACGATTTCGAATCCTTTCATGGATTTTAGCGACTATTTTCCCCTGTTTTCGACGTTTAGGTGTACCTTTTTGTAGTTTACTCAGTTTTTTCTGAGCTTTTGCTAAATCTTTTTCTCCTTTTTGAAAAAAGCGAGGATTTGCAATTTCTTGTCCATCGGTTAAAACAGCAAAGTGCTGGATCCCTACATCGATTCCAACTGATTTTTCATTTACAGGAAGAGGTTTTGTATCAACTATGCAGGAAAAGGAAACATCCCATTCACCAGAAGCATTTTTTCTAAGAGTACAAGTTTTTATTTCCCCTTCAATTTCTCGATGCATTTTGATTCTGATGCGACCAATTCGTGATAGTTTCAGCTCTCGTCCTTCCACTACAAATCCACTTTGTGGATAGCAAAAACTATTGTATCTATGTATACCTCTAAATCTGGGAAAACCAGGGTTTTCTCCTGCCTTGAACCTTCGGAAAAATCCCTGAAATGATTTATCTAACCGATCTACTACATTTTGCAGAACCTGAGAATGGACCTGATTCAAACTTGGTCTTTCTAGTTTCAACTCAGATAGAAACATCAGCTGCTGGTATTTGGTCAAAGATAGGTCTAGATCTTCAAAGGCGAGTTTTCGTTGAGAGAGAAGCTCATTGTAAAGCCATCTGCATTCCCCTAGCTGCTCTTCAAGAGCTCTAGCCTGTTTCTTTGTGGGTTTAAGTCGAAACTGAAATGATTTCTTTACAATCATGCAAGCATGATAGAATTGGATTTATGAATTTGTCAAATTGTTTAGTAATCAAGTATCTTAATTTTAAAGGCGCCTTACATCCCAGTCATTCATGACTGGGATGTAAGGCGCCATTGGATAAACTGCTACACGTCGGCTTTAGAAAAAATCCTCAAATCTTCCAGGGCGCTACCAATTTCTTGTTTAGTAGCTTCTTTTGGCTCTACAAGAGGGAGACGAAAGATAGGTTCAATTTTTCCCTGTAATGAGAGTGCATATTTCACACACTGTGGATTGTTTTCTAAAACGAGAGATTTACAAAGCCTGTAGTATTTTTTCGAGTATTCTAGAGCCTTGGAAAAATCTTCTTGTAAACAAGTGTCTAAAAAAAGCTTCCATTCTTTAGGAATGACATTGGCAACGATAGAAATCACTCCCTTGGCTCCGATACTAATAAGTGGAAGGGTTAAATGATCATCTCCTGACAAAATAGTGATAGAAGAATGCTTTTGAACCTCTAGCACATAAGAAATATCGCCTGAAGTTTCTTTAAGGGCCACCACATTTGGAATCGCACAAAGCTGCGCCATATGCGCTGGAGAAATAGTAAGACCCGTTCTACCTGGATGATGATAAATAATGATAGGAAGGCCTACTTTCGCAACTTCCGTAAAATGTGCAAAACACCCTTCAAAACTAGGCTTGTTGCAATATGGAACAATAACCAAGGCCCCATCGGCGCCTAATTCTTTCGCTCTTTTCGTTCTCTCGATCGAAGTTCTTGTGCAATTAAATCCGGTTCCAACAATCACAGGAATTTGTTTTTTCACTTCTTTGACAACAATTTCAATCGCTACGTCTTGTTCTTCATCTGAGAGTGTTGAAATCTCTCCTGTTGTAGCCAAACACACTATAGCATCAGATCCTTCTTCAATGTGCCAAGAAACAAGTTCTCTGAGTGCAATTACATCTAACCCTCCCTCTTTCGTAAAAGGGGTCACTAATGAAACAATAGATCCTTGTAACATCACTTATCTCCTATCTTATAGCTTCTCGAAGCTCACTTCTTGAATCTTTTTTCTGTTTACGTGCAGGATCATAAAACAAATCACCGACATGATTGCTCCAATACAAAGAGGCAAAAATGGAAATGATGCGGCAACAAGACCTCCTCCGATTCCAGTAAGAATCTCAGCAGATACTTGAACTGCCTGCAAACTTCCCATTGCTTCTCCTTGTGAATCACCGTGTGCCATATCCGATACTAATACTGATCCATTCGTCATAGAAATTGCTAAACAAAATCCGACAATAGGAACGCTCCAGTATACGGAACCAGAATAGCTTGGAAAAATAAAAATAATAAATGAAATTCCTAAGAATAAACTAAAAATTCCTGTTAAAGATCTCGCAGAAAATCGTTTTGAGAGTGGATTTACAAAAATGAGTAAAGAAATCGCAAAAGCGATCGAGTTATACACCATCGCATACGCTAATTCCGATATGGAAAAATCGAAAGTTCTTTCTAAATAAACAGGCATAAAACGAAAAAAAGAAAAAAATCCCAAAGCTAGAAAAAAATTAGCAAGATATACGGTACGTAGATGCGGAGAGCGAAAAAGAAATGTAAAGGAATGAAAGAAAGGTTCTATTTTTTGTTTTTTTACTCTCAATGTCTCTTGCGATCCCCAAATGATAATCATGATTCCAGTTAAGGTCATTAGCGCCGCCATCCAAAATGGAGTCGCAAATGTAAAAAATCTAGACGACGAGGAATCTGCTAGCTTTCCTCCTACAAATGGCCCAATGATAAAACCAAGGCACACAAAAAAATTAATCCACCCAAAATGAAAAGTTTTCTTCTCCTTTTCTGTAATATCTGCAATGACAGATTGCGCAATGGCAACGTTCCCTTCACAAAATCCACATAGAAAAAGTCCAAAAAAAATAATTCCCAAGGTAGAAAACGTGCAGCCGAACGCCGTAACCAAGTAACCCATTGTCGTGCCGCAAAGAGAAATGATGATCATTTTTTTTCTTCCTATCATATCAGAAAATTTCCCAATTACAGGCGCCCCTAAAAATTGTCCAAGAGGATAACTCGACATAAACAATCCAAGGAGAATATTTCTTTTAGTGAGCGAATAGGAAAAAGGGAGAATAGATTTTTCTGGATCTAAAAACATCTCAGGAAGAATAGGCAAAGGTAAAGAAAATCCAACATATCCAAGTAGAATGACAATGGAATAAGGAAGCAGGCGTCTTGTTACAGGAGAAAACATCTGTTACAACTACAATAAAATCGTAATTTTTCCATTAAAACAAAATAGGATTCTACGCTCAAGTAGTTCTTTGAAATTTAGAAAAAGAAACAGGAAAAAATGCAGAGATTTTTCAGACTTTCTGTGCTTAATTTCCTAGGCTAAGAGGAGAGTATTCTCTTTCAGAAAAATCATCGAGAATGGTTTTCCATTCTTCAGCAACTTCCGCAAAGTCGCTGCCTA
>DAIEPN010000176.1 GCA_027348355.1 Chlamydiota bacterium
AAAAAAGGAACGCAAAAAATCCTAAGGCAAGTGTTGTCATAATTGCAGGTGTTAAGATTGCAATAAAAGTCCATCCTAGCCTTGTTACCATAACAGAAATGAATAAAGCTCCTAAAGTAGCGATCGTACCAATCCCTATTGTGATCTTATTCATGTGAACTAACATTTCCTCTGGATCTTGAAAGAAATTCTTGAGTTGTTCTTTCCATAAAACGTCAGTGATATTGATGGAGATATTGTAACCTAAAACAATGCAGGCTACACAAATTAAATATTTGGATCTCCAGATATATAAAAGACTTTCTCTCAAGGAAAGTCTTTTTTTCTTATTTCCTGATGGGTCGATGAATTTAGCCTGTGTTTTAAGACCTTCCGGCTCGAGCACCCTTCTATGGATCCAATAATACATCCCCATAGCAAGGGTTCCAAAGATCGAGATGACGAGGATAAGTTGAACAAGAGTTTGGTGGAAAGTATCGGTACTTGTACTAAGAAACGGGAAGCACATATGATTCCCAACAAAAATAGCGATCCCGCCCCCAATAATAGGAGCAGAATTGGCCCCAATGTTAAAAATCCCATAGGAACGCTTCGCTTCAGAAAGTTTGGTCACATCGTTGGCAAATCCCCAAAAGAGGACAGAAAGTACAATAATCGACCACATTTCGCATATGATATAAAAAGAGGTGAAGGTCCAGTTACGGACCATACTGATTAGACCTTTAAACCCTTTAGGAAGAAAAGCGGTCAAGGTATCACCTACCCTCTCTAAATGAAGCGTTTCGCTATTTGGATATAGAATAAAAGCAAAACACAGAAAATAAAGTATGAAAGAGGTAATGATGATATAAAAAACTTTTTCACGTGAGAACCGATTACAGAGCTTAGCAAAGATCCAGGTACCGATGATGGCTCCAGGCAAAATTCCCCAGACTTTCAAGAAGGGAATCGCTTCGGCACCAGAAGCTTTGGCGGTTAAGATCACTGTATCTTTTAAATTTCGTAAAATGCTGTAACAGATGCAGAGAAAGCTCATTAAAAAAAACATCGATAAAACTTTTTTTAGCTCTGATCGATGAATGGGCCATAAGATTTGACGTATGGGCCCGAAAGATTCTTTTGAATTCAAATTCATTGGTACATCATTTGTTCTCAAAACCCTCCCACTGTAAAATAAAAACAGATTTTATGCAACATAACCTTGTATAAATTTCAGATATTTTTTCGGGAAAATAGTATAAAAATATTTTTTATCTAGCATCTAAAAAATTTCAAGACTAAAGAGTTAAAGAAAAAAGTTGATTTTGAAAAAAAAGAAACGTCTTAATTAAAAATTAATTTATATGCTGACAATTTGTAATGCCAATAAAAAACGGCAACTTTTCCAGTTAAGGAAATAAGTTGCCGTAAAACTATACTCACCTAAAAGTGTAAAAATTAATCCTCATCTTTAGGAGTTTCAGCTTGCGTTTTCAACGCTGTAACTGCGTCTACAATCTCCTCATGCGGTTTACTTAAAAGCTGTGCTAATGCATGAACTATTGACTCAAATTTTTCTTTTGCAGTAATAGCTTCAGCTTTCTCACCCTCCGCTTGAGCTACCTTAGCTTCTAAGGCATCAAGTGCTTCTGTAATGCGCTGTGCAAGACCATCCCCACGATCTTGAATTTTTAATTTTCCAGCGATTTGGCCAATCATTTCAGCAGACTCTTTTGGAGCCATTAAACTAGCAATTTTACTTTGAACAGCATCAATGTTGCTGTCCTCTGCCAATTCTAAAGCTATAGCAATTTGTTTAAGAGTATCAGCAGCAGCTGCTTTCGCTTCTCCAACAGTTCTCCTCTCTACTTGTATCTCTGCAGCTAATTTTTCTAAAGCTTGGCCTAAGTTATCTTGAGAAAGCTCTTCATTAATAGATAATTTACCTGCAACAAAAGTTAAGAGTTGTTGAGACGCATCCTGCTTTGCTTCTACTTCTTTTAATCGCCCTTTTATTCCTTCAATAGTATCTTTAATTGACGTGTCATGGCTGATCTCTAAAAGATCTCTTACTTCTGTAATTGTTCTTTTTAAACCATCAATTTCTGTACCTGCTTTCTGTAAATCAGCCCTAGCAGCTTCAAAATTTTGATTGAGTGTAGTCAGACGTGTTGCCAGCTCTTTGAATGCAACATATGCTGCTTGCTCTTTCTGATCCATTTTTACTAATTGATAAAGAGTAGTCAATACAGGACGTAACGCATCTAAATTAACAGATCGATTCATCATACCTGTTACGTTATCAATCTTACTACCTAACGCAGGATCTGAGAGAAGTTGAACTAGTCCGGCTAATCTTTCAGAATTTTTCAACCAATCACCTACTACGGCGTCTAACTTTTCTGGAGCTACGGTATTAAGAGGAAGACTTAAGAGTGTTTTCAAAGAAATCAGCTCTCGCGCAAGAAGATTTAATTTTTCAATTCTATCATTTGCAGCATTTATATCTTCGTTCACTTTAGCAAATCTTGCATTTGCAGCCGATATTACAGAGGTAACAAGCTTAGAAACTGCTAAAGCTGCACCTAAAGCTGCAAATTTAATAGCTATAGGAGTAGATTTCTCTTGAAAAGGTTTCTTTAAGTGAACAATCACAGCTCCGCCAATACTTGTGAAAAGTGTGATTGCAATCATCCATTTACTAGTGGAAGGAATTGCAAGAGGCATCATGCTAGAAATATATGGAGAATTGATTTCAGAAGCAGTTTTTGATAAAGTTCCTATGTTAGAAAGAGTTTGTAGTTCGTGTGTTTTTGCTGTTACTGATGACATAAAAATATCCTTTGTGAAAACGAATAATGTAAAGTAACTGTAAAGATCGTGCTAAAAAAAACCAATATAAAAATTGATTTTCAGCGGGTTTAGCTCTTTTAGCATCTTTCAGAGAAGCTCAATGTATAAAATTCTGCGCATGGAATAAGCTTACATGATATGTTTAGAAAAAATCTTAGGCCAGTTGAATTTAGTAAAACTTTTTGGTAGCGCAGAGCTACCCTGTTGTTTCTAAAACAGCACTCGGGCTTGTTTCTTTCTGAGGATCTGGGGAGGGGCCTGAATCTTGCAAAATTTGCTGAGTACGTGAAAGAGCCGAATCAATATCTCGAAAAATATTTTGTTTTCCGATTTTTTTCTCCATACCGATTCTTCGAATGTCTTTCTCTGCTTGACCAAACACTCCAGATAGGATGAGTGTTGTTTTTTGTTTGAGGCATTTATCGTGGAGCTCATTAATTGCGCGCATAGCAGTTGCATCCACAAAAGGAACTTTTCTCATGCGCAGGATAAACACTTTTGGGGAAGGTCCTTCGCGGTTCATAATATCTTTAAAACGTTCCACAATTCCAAAAAAGAAAGGCCCATTGATCTCATAGACCTCAACTTGCTCAGGAACTGTTTTCTTTTCAATCGCTTCCGGGTCGCTTAGCTTTCTCGCTTTTGGAGAGAATATTTGACTGAGTTTGATTGCATTCTCATTTTCACTCATACGTTTAATAAAAAGAGAGGTACTAAGAACAATCCCGATCTCAACCCCTACCATGAGGTCAGCAAATAGGATCAAACCAAATGTGACCAGCAGAACAAGAAGGTCGGCTCTTGGAGCTTTGAAGAAGTTAATAAAATGCTTGAATTCGAACATATTCCAAGCCAGCATAACAAGGACCGCAGCAATTGTCGCAATAGGAATGAAGGTGAGTAGCGGCGCAAAAAAGAACGTGATCACACCGATCACAATGGCGTGGATCATACCAGCAACGGGTGTTTTCGCTCCCATTTTAACACTTGCGATCGTTCGAGATAATGACCCTGATGCTGGGATCCCCCCGAACATAACAGAGGTGATATTTGCAACTCCCTGCGATACAAGCTCGCAATCATATCTAGTTTTTCCTCGAATCATCCCATCGGCTACTGACGTAGACACAATCGACTCAATCGCAATTAAGAGAGCGATCATCACCGCATCGTGGAAAACAAGTTCTGTCTTAGCCCAAGAAAAAGCGGGAACGGGGGGTAAAGAGAGCTGGTTGGATATGGCCCCAAAGCGTGACCCAATCGTATCAATATCAATATTGAGATAAAAAATGACAACCGAACTTGCAACAATGGCAAC
>DAIEPN010000181.1 GCA_027348355.1 Chlamydiota bacterium
CATTGTTTTACTAGCCATTTGTTAAAATCTTTTTAAGAAAAAAGATTTACACCTACTTACCTTTCCTTGTAAAAGGAATGTTTAAAACACCATTTTGGAATTTTATGAACACGTCGAAAAAAAACATTTCCTTGTTCCTCGTCCTTTTAGTGGCTTTTATAGACTATATGGGGATCGGTCTTGTCTATCCCATGTTTTCTTCTTTGGTGTTCCATGCAGAATTCACTCTCCTTCCAGCAGGAACTTCTAACTCTATTCGAGGCTTTTATTTAGGAATACTATTAGCTGCAATGCCGATTCTACAATTTTTTAGCGCTCCGATTCTTGGTGCCCTATCTGACCAACGAGGAAGAAAAAGCGTATTAACCATGAGCCTTCTTTTAGGTGTGCTTGGATATGCACTGTCATTTTTCAGTATAATAAGTCAAAACATATACTTTCTCATTTTCTCTCGTGTTTTGGTAGGAGTTTCTGCAGGAAGTGCTGCGGTTGTTGCAGCAGCAATCGCCGATGTCAGCACAAGTACTACTAAAGCTAGAAATTACGGATTTTATGGAATGGCTTGCGGAGTGGGTTTTACAGTCGGACCTTTTTTAGGGGGAATACTATCAGAAGTCTCCATCCTAGGTTTAAAAGGATTCAGTCTACCTTTTCTTCTTTCTGGAATTATCACTCTTATGAATTTGACCCTAGTATTTTTCCTTTTTTACGAAACTCATTTTAAATGGATCAAGCAAAAGCTTAATTTTAATATGGCGCTTACCAATGTGAAGAAAGCTTTTCATATGCCGGAAATACGAGGTCTAATTCTTTGTGTTTTTGTATTTAGCTTTGGATGGTCCTTTTTCTATGAATTCGCCCCTGTTACTTGGATTGCAGATTACCACATATCCGCCTCAACCCTAGGCATGCTTTATGCGTTTGCAGCCTTTTTCTATGCAATTAGTTCAGGCTTTTTAATCAAGCCAGTAGTCAATCGATTTTCAGAATATAAAGTACTCTTTTATGGACTCCTCGCTACGGGAGCGTATATCCTGATCCTCTTGATCAAGCCTAGCTTATTTTGGCTTTGGATCTATCTTCCCCTTTTAAATTTCTTAGTCTCACTTCTTTTTCCAACTTCTACAGCTATGGTTTCTAATCTTGCTGGAGAAAGTAGACAGGGGGAAATCCTTGGAATTTTACAATCTATGCAATCTGCGGCCTTTGCACTGAGCCCACTGACATCGGGAGCTCTTGTCGGACTTAGTATAAATATGCCAATTATTGTAGGAGGACTGTGTATGTTCATTGCCGCTGGGGTTTTAGTAAAATTCTTGAAAGGAAAGATTTTTCTTAATTGATATCATGAAAAATCTACGAAAATTTCTATTTCCTAAAGTGTCTCTGCTCGTTTTTCTGGCAGGCATGAAAGCATCTTTATTCTCTCTTGCAATTGACTACGATCATCCTGAAATATACAAATTAGATGGGGATCAAACACGAATAGAAAATCAAGCCATGATAGAGGAAATAAAAAATCAATTTCCCACTTTTGAAAAGTCTACCTCACAATTAAAAAAAGTAAGGAGATGGATAAAGTGCACATTTGTTCATGAAAATAATCATGGGGACACGATTGGGAAATTAACGGTAGATCAACTCTATCAATCAAAAGTGTGGCATGGTTGTCACGATATAGCGCATATCTTTGCTGCAACTGTCCGCTCGATTGGGTATCCCTGTATACTAGTAGAAGCAACAAGTATAGCTTGGTCCAAGACTTACGCAAAAGATCCTTCTTCTGCAGGTGATAGCCAAGGACATAATTACGCTGAAGTTTTTGTTAACCATAAATGGATTCTTTTCGATCCTATGTCCCCAGCTTACCTTGTTGACTACGATCCCTATAATCCTGTGATTCCATCTATCTTTGATACACAAAAAAAGGAGCTATTCTACAAAGATGAACCTGATGGATTTTATGTTATGGTCAAAGGAAAAGATTGTTGGGATTACGGTATCAGAAGTGTAAGCGATCTTTTTCTATTACAAAAAAATATTGCATATTTACACTTTCAATCTCTGTCACAAAAGTAAACTTTCCTTTTATAAAGAGGAAAAATTCTCAAAAAAAAAGGCCTTTTAGTAGATTTACTAAAAGACCTTTATCCATTTTGCAGGAAAGGCAAATGGCTTAAATATGAATTACATCATATCCATGCCGCCCATACCGCCCATTCCCATTCCTCCCATGCCACCCATTCCTCCCATCTCATCCATAGATGGAGTAGCTGACTTGGGTTTTGGCTTGTCAGTAATCATAGCAGCAATTGTGAGCAAAATTCCCGCAACTGAAGAAGCATTTGTTAATGCACTTTTTGTTACCAAAACAGGATCGATTACTCCGTCTACAATAAGATCAGAAAAACAATCCTTGAGACCATTATAACCAAAAGCACCTTCTGATTCAAAAACCTTCTCAGCAATGAGGTTGCCTTGCTTACCGCAATTTGTTGCAATCGCTCTTGCCGGCGCATAAGCCGCTTGTCTGATGATCTCAACACCAATCATTTCTTCTACGGAAAGCTTTAGCTTATCTAAAGATTTCACAGCTCTAAGTAGAGCAACGCCACCTCCAGGAACAATCCCTTCAGCAACAGCAGCTCTTGTTGCGTGCAGAGCATCTTCTACTCTAGCTTTCTTCTCATTCAGCTCAGATTCTGTAGCAGCTCCAATGTTGATGACAGCGACCCCTCCTACGAGTTTAGCCAGTCTCTCTTCTAATTTTTCACGATCATAATCAGAGGTTGTATTTGCAATCTCTGCTCGAATTTGTGCAATACGATCTTGAAGTACTTTACTATTTCC
>DAIEPN010000182.1 GCA_027348355.1 Chlamydiota bacterium
CGGAACATGGAAAGGTTCTTTCCCAAGGAGCGCAACTCCGTCTACAAAGAAGGGGATTCCATTAGCTTTAGCAAGGTTTGCGATCCCTTCGATATCTGTTTTCACCCCAGTTTCGCTATTGACAGCGCTAAGAGCAATAAAGCAGGTATCTGAAGTAATAGCTTCTTCTACTTGAGAGAGAGCTACACAGCCTGAAAGCCCAACCGGTAAAAAGGTTATCCTACTGCCTTGTTTTTCTAAGAATTGAAGTATGTGATACACGGCTGAATGTTCTATTGTAGATGAGATGATATGACCTTTGCGAGCTGCGAAAAAACCTTGCAAGATCATGTTGATTGCTTCTGTTCCGCCTGAGGTGAAGAAAAGCTCATTTGGTTTTACATGTAAATATCTAGCGATCGTAGTTCGAGAACTTTGAAGAAGGTTCCTGGCTTCTTGGCCGAATTGATGAATGCTGGAAGGATTCCCTCCAAATGTAGAAAATACAGGGATCATGGCTTCTAGAACTCTGGGATCCACAAAGGTCGTGGCGTTATTATCTAAATAAATTCTTGTCTTCATGAGTCTACGTGCTTAAATGAAGGGAAATAGTATCAATTTTTTCTTGTTTTTGGCAATTTTAATTATTCTTATCATTTAAAATAAGTAAAAATTCATATTTGATTATAGTATTTTAAAATAGAGAGATAACTATGGTTTAGTTTCTAGGGAAAACAATCCCGGCTAACCTTTCAATTTTATCTAAGGAAGTCTCAAATTGGCTAAAGGGTAGATCGTTCTTAATATCTTCATTAGGAACGAGAAAGGCTTTGAAAGGCTTATTATCCTTTTGTGAATCGAGAAATACGATCTTATAGAAATGCGTCGGAACAGCGACATTATTTGAACCAATTACTTGATATTTTACATAGCGTTTTCCATTTTCTTCATAGGGCAAATAGAGTGGCCCAGTATAAACGTGGATGGCTTTATGCTCTTTGGCAAGAGCCCTCACATAGCTTTCTAGTTTTTTCCAATACCCGCGATTAAATTCGGGTTTTTGGGGGCTTGCGTTAGAATAATAAAAGGTTTCTTTTAAGGCGGTATCGCTTTGCAAGGCATCAGCTGCAGGACAGAGGTGGCCTTTATCAAAACCAGACCCTTCATAGTCTTTTGCACAGGATCGAAGCTTTCTATGAATTTGCGGGTCTTCTTTAAAATTTTTCTCGCTACGGTTGGCATTTTTTTTAAGATTTTCATCTAAAATATATTCGTAGACCCAGCGTGCTTGTCGATGTTGCGCATCATAGGCCATAGAGTAGGCGGTACGCTCTATGAGATGTTCAGAAATGGGAAACGTCCTTGTTTCCATTTCTGTAAAACAAAAGAAAAGAGATACGCAGACAAAAAAGGATGCAAGCGAAAGCACAATCTTTTTCATTTTTCCCTTATCTTCTGTTTATGCAAAATCTAACTTGGTATGAGACCAGTTTTTTTTTACATAGCATAAGGGGATAAATTGGGAAACTTTTTAAAGTGATTTATAGATATAGATCTTTCAGGAAGTGAAGTCCTTCAACAACTTGAATGCCATCTGAAGCCCATTCCCGCTTCAGTTCTTTAACAACTTGAACTGCAGGGAGTTTATATTTTTCATGAAAATATCTAAGACTTGGGCTAATTGAAGAGTCAGCATGTTTAACTTCAATTATTTTTTCAATCTGATTATCTCGAATTAGTGCAAAGTCAACTTCATGTTTTTCTTTCGTTTGGAGATAATGTAGTGAGAAAGTTTCAGCCAAGTAGTCTACCTTTGCAAATACATGCTTTAGCAAACTACTTGCCATAAGATTTTCAAATTTAGCTCCAGTGTCTCCTTTGACTAGTCCCGTATCAAAAAAATAAATTTTAGGTTCTTTCAATAAACTCCGGGCAATATTGCGCGAAAAGGGGGTTACACGAAATACGATATAAAGAGCTTCTAGGATTTGGATATATTTTTTCACCGTGTTAGGGGAAATGGCTACGTCTTCTGCAATAGAACTATAGGAAACAGGCGATCCTACTTTTTGCCTGAGTAATTCAAACACAAGACGGAGTGCATTTACGTTTTGGATATTTTCAAAATCAAGAACATCTTCTCTTAGTAAGCTATCTACATACTGTAGACGCCACCTGTTTGCATCAACCAGATCTTGGGCTAAAAAGGGTTCTGGAAAACCTCCTCTCTCCAAAAATCGATCAAGTGTATAACTCGCATGCACCTTTTCACATTCAGCCGGGGAAAGAGGCATGAGCCTGTGTAGAAAGTAACGGCCGGCAAGAGAATCTCCAACCTGTTTAAAAATTTCTAAACGAGCACTTCCCGTAACTAGGATTTTTTGGTTTGAAGGCTTGGTGTCATAGACTCCTTTTAGATAATTTTTCCATTTAGGCATTTTATGGATTTCATCTAAAATGAGTAATTCTACAGACGGAAGCCAAGCTTCCTTTACAAGAATTTTTCGGTCTTCCAGACTATCATAGTTAAAATAAGTAGATGAGGAGAATTCTCGCGCAATATCCTTCGCCAAGGTCGTTTTACCAGCTTGTCTAGGGCCGGCCAAAAGGACCATCTTTTTTTGTAGATCGTGTACAATCGCTTTTTTTTGATATCTTTCCATAATTGACTATTTTGCACGATAATGCGGAAAAGTCAAGACTTTTTCGCATTTCGTTACAGAAAAGTTGAGTTTTAGACTAAAAAATATGTAAATTTTTTTTACACTGTTTTACTTAGAGTGATTCAAGCCTTCTTTCGTAGTCGTTATAACGGTTATCACGCTGCTTCGTCAGTTCGTCTAGTTTTTTATAGAGCTGATCGAGGGTGTTTTGTCTGACTCCAATTGCTTTGTAAAGCTCTTGGGTTTCTTGTCCCTTTGCTATTTCAATGACTTGCTTTTGGGCTTGTTGCTGCTCAATTTCTAGCTTAGTAATTTGTGCTTCTGTTTGCGAAATTTCCAAACCTAAGGGTTTAAGTTCTTTTGACCTTTCCATGATCAGCTCGGCTCGGAGCCTTTTGTTGTCAGCAGGGGAGGATGCTTTCTTCTTGTTTTTTTTCGTATCCACTTCCTCTTCCCATCCCAGCTTTTCTAGAAATTCTTCATAGTTGCCAAGGAAAACATCTTGTCTACCTTGATGGCAGATAACAATTTTGTTTAAGTTTATTCTTTTTAAGATCTGCTCACTGTGGGTTACAAGAATTACGCAGCCTTGAAACTCTTCTAATGCATCAATCAGGGTTTCAATTGATTCCATATCAAGGTGATGGGTGGGCTCATCCAGAAGGAGTAAGTTACAGGGGCTTGCTAAGATTTTCCCGAGAAGAACCCTGCTTTTTTCTCCTCCAGATAAAACGGACGTGACCTTTTCTGCTTTTTCACTACTGAACATCATCACACCGCAGATCGCTTTTACTTGCGTACGGTTGAGTTTTGGGTTGCTAAGGGAAATTTCTTCTTCAATGGTATGTTTAGGATGAAGCCTATCAATATTCGTTTGTCCAAAATATCCAATGCGTACATTTTCAGAATGTTTAATGACACCCGAATTGGGAGTCAGTTCTTTAGCAAGCAGTCGTAAAATGGTCGATTTACCTCTCCCGTTTTTTCCAATGATTGCAATTCGTTCCCCTTTTTCCACTGCAAGAGAAAGATTTTCGATGAGAGGGGGATTTGCATCTGGAGCATAAGAAAAAGATACATTTGTAGCTTCAAACATGTTTTTCCCAAAGAAAGGAGCTTCATGAAATCTGAAGTCTAGGCTATTGATCCCTTTGAGCTTTTCCAAGACGGGCATTTTCTCGATCATCTTCTGTCTTGATTGTGCTTGGGCAGCTTTAGTAGCTTTGGCCCCAAAGCGTTCAATAAAGCTCTGCGCGTGCTCTCGTTTTTTTTCTAAAGTTTGCCTTGTCTTTTCATGGATCTCCTCTTGCTCAAAAATGTGGCTGTAAAACGCGATTGTGTTTCCCGGAAATTTCTGTATTTTTTGACGGTGAATTCCCATTGTGTGGGTGCAAACGTTATCCATAAATTCTCGATCGTGGGAGATCAGGATGAATTCACCTTTCCAGTGTTTTAGAAACCTTGTAAACCAGCGTATCGAAACAATATCTAGATAGTTGGTCGGTTCATCAAGAAGAAGACAATCAGGTTCGCTAATGAGCACCTTGGCTAAGTGCAATCTTAGCTGATAGCCCCCGGAAAAATCACTTATAGCTCTGTCCATATCCTCGTCTTTAAATCCGAGGCCAAAAAGGATTTTTTCCGCTTTATAGATATTTTCTTCTTCTCCTGTAGGTAAACCCAAACAAGCTTCTTCTAGCAGAGTTGGTTTAGTAAAACGAATATGCTGGTCTAAAATGCCAAGCTTATATCCCTTGCTTAAAATGATTTTCCCAGATTGGGGTTTTTCCTTTCCGGTTATGATTCGGAAAAGGGTTGATTTTCCAGAGCCGTTGCGACCAACTAAGCCACATCGCTCTCCATCTTGAATGGTAAAGGTTGCTTTTTCAAATAAAGGATCGCCATGATAGGCCATCGACAGGTCTTCTACATAAATCATAAAAGATTTCTTAAATTTAAAGGGATGAGAAAAAGTATAGAAGAAAATCCCATAAGTGAAAAGCGTTAAGGTTCCCTCCTAAGACCTCCTTATGGTTTTTACCTTAAGAGAGTGGGGGATAAGGGGAGGCCTTATGTAGCTTTTAAGTTTTGAATGAGCCTTTCCACTTCGCTCAGAGCCTCTAAAAGATCATGGGGGTTTGCATTTTTCTGTTCAGCTTCCAGAGATTGCATGTATCTTTGGAATTCACTGATCACTTTAGTAGTTGCTTTTGCGCCTTCATCTTTATGAAAAACGGCGGATGGTTTTTGATGCCAGTTCATTTGCTTGCTTATATCGATGAAACGTTCCATTTCCCAATTGAGCTTCTCAAGCTCTTTAGAAGATTTAACCGTTTTTTTAAATTCATTGCATACATTACGAAAATAACGGTGGAGTTCTTCTCCAGGTGCTCCGGAAAAATTTGCAGGTAGTTCCATAGCCTTTTCTCCTTTTGTTTTACAATGTTGTAAAAAAGCAGTACTCGTATTGGCATTTATAGAAAAGAGCTTTTTAAAGTTTGAAGAATTGCAAGAAGGGATAATAAAAAAACGCTGTATTTCAAAGAAACACAGCGTTTGTAAAGAGAGTTGAGGTCTTGTCTAAAAAGACGGATTTTAGAGTTGTAGCGCTAATTGAGTGCTAATAAATTCCTCCATGTCCTCAAATGTAACGAAAGGAGATACAATAGCTCCGATTAGACCTGCCTTTGCAAGAAGAAGTCCGCCAATAATGGATGGGACCCCTCCAGTAGAGGCTGTCGCAACTCCGGCAAGTATAGTAATGATAAAACAAGCGACGCTTGTAACTCTAGCTCTTTGCTCTACGGCCTTCACATCTGATTCAGCCTTTGCGACTGTTGCATCTACAAAAGTTTTTACTAAATTAGTACTCGAAGATGAGTTTCCATTAATCAACTTTTCTTGGCTTATGTCAGCCTTGATTAATTCAGCTTGTCCTTGCGCCTTTTTGAGCTCATTTTTGCACCCTTGCCATTCTTTATATCCACTTACTGCCGTAGCTGCTCCATAGGCGAATGCCGCAACTGTAGCGGTTCCTGAAATGATTGCTGCCATAATATTACCCCTTATATTTTATTATTAAATTAACAAATGTAGTATTAATATATTGTTTACTATCTTAAAAGTAAAGTTATTTATACTCCTGTATATTAATAATTTAATTAAAATAAATATTATATATTTTGTAAGCCTCTTATACTCAATGGGAGTAGTTGTTACTATATTGATATACAATTACTTATGAAATTGATGAAAAGGGGGGTATTTTA
>DAIEPN010000208.1 GCA_027348355.1 Chlamydiota bacterium
AACAAGGATATACCAAGCCTACTCCGATACAGCAGCAGGCTATACCCTCTATTCTTGAAGGTAGCGACATCATGGCTAAATCACAAACAGGGACTGGTAAAACTGCTAGTTTTACTCTTCCCCTATTGCAGCGCTTGATTGCAAGCTCTAAAAATAATGTTAGACGTGCTGTAAGGGCTCTTATCTTAACACCCACACGCGAGCTCGCAGCTCAAGTACAAGAAAATGTAAATACCTATGGCAAATATCTGCCTATGCGATCTACAACAATTTTCGGTGGTGTTAACATCAACACACAAATCAAAAGTTTGCGCAGCGGCGTCGATATCGTTGTTGCAACACCTGGACGTTTATTAGATCACGTATCACAAAAAACAATTGACTTATCTACAATTGAGGTCTTAGTTCTCGACGAAGCAGATCGTATGCTCGATATGGGATTTATTCATGATATCCGTAAAGTTTTGACGCTACTTCCAAAAAATAGACAAAACCTTTTATTTTCTGCAACTTTCTCAAATGAAATTAAAAATCTTGCGAACGGTATTCTAAAATCTCCTAAAACGATTGAAGTTGCCCAAACTACAACTACTGCAGAACGTATTTCACAGGTAATCTATCCCGTAGATAATAAACGGAAACGAGCTCTTCTTTCGTTTTTAATTTCATCACAAAATTGGAAACAGGTTCTTGTATTCACGCGTACTAAGCACGGTGCTAATAAACTTTCTGAGCAATTAGCAACGGATGGGATTACTTCCGCTGCCATTCACGGAAACAAAAGTCAAGCAGCAAGAACGAAAGCTCTCTCAGACTTCAAACAAGGCACAGTGAGAGTCCTTGTCGCGACTGATATTGCAGCTAGAGGATTAGACATTGATCAGCTCCCGCATGTAGTTAACTTTGAATTACCAAATGTCCCTGAAGATTACGTACACCGCATTGGACGTACAGGTAGAGCAGGTAAAAAGGGAGAAGCAATCTCTCTTGTATGTGTTGATGAACACAAATTACTAAGAGATATCGAGCGTCTTTTAAAACAAGAGATTCCGAGTGTTATCATTCCTGGATATGAACCCGATCCTACTATCAAAGCAGAACCTATTATCAACGGACGCCAATTTAGGGGACTTCAAAGAGGAAGCCCTTCTGGAAGGCCCGGTGGAAATCAGAACTTTGGAAAACGGCCTTTTTCAAAACATCGGACTCCCGCAGAGAATAGATTTTCTCGCAAGTCTCAATCAAAGTAAGTCTATAAGATATAAAAATTGGAATGGCCCTCCTCCCTTCCAATTTTTATACCGATTTCTCTTTCGAAAATTTTCTTTTAATCGAGAAAATCAAAAAAACCTTGTATAAATTAAAAATTTTGTTACCTTTGTTTGAAGCTGAAAAGCATTTTTTCAGACAACTTAAGGGGTTTCTAATGAATACAAAAAATAAATTCATACGTATTGCATTCGCATCTATGTTACTAGGTCTTACAAGTTCTGCTCTTTTTGCAGATGAAAATACATCTCAACCTATGATGAAACAACCGTCTGCAGATAATTCAAGACAGCAAACAATGGCTCCTGCTTTAGGAGATAAAATACCCCCCTATAACAACCCAGATAGATTTGTACTACAAGGTTCTTTTATCTACTGGCAAGCAGATATGGACGGACTTGATTATTCTCTTCAACAAAAAGCAACTGTTACAACTCCTCCACTTGGAACAAGTAGAGGAACAGTAGCTTCATCAAATCCTCCATCCAGCTACACGGATACTCTCAAGCAAAAAGATCTCGATTTCAAATGGGAACCAGGCTTCAAATTAGGTGTAGGCATAATTTTTGGAGAAAGAGACCAATGGGATATTCTTCTCAATTGGACTTGGATTCGTCCCAAAGCACACCGTTCGCTCAATTCTGGGCCTACTCCAGATATTAGCTCTCTTTCAAATACAAGTTTAGGAACATCCCCTATCGGACTGGCTCCTGTTTCTACTACTACAACAATCTCTAATCTTGCATATCAAATTCCTGGATTTTCTCCACTACTGCTCCAATCACCTGCAACTTACTCTAAAACTAAATGGACACTTCTTTACAATACAGTTGATTTAGAGGTGGGAAGAAATTTCTTTTTAGCAAAAAACCTCACGCTCCGTCCTCATATGGGACTTAGAGGCGCTTTCCTACACCATACAACGGAAACAGAATATAATATAAGTTCAACTTCAAATGTCCTTAATCAAGTAACCGATACTCTCATACTTGGATCAGCTTCCGGGACAAGCCGTTTTAAAGGAAAAAATGAATATGATGCTGTAGGACTTCGCGGCGGACTTGATATTCGTTGGAACTTCACAAATCATTTTTGTGTCTACGGTAGTGTTTCAGGAGCCATCCTTTACGGAATTTTCTCTATAGAAGAAGATTTCAATGCAAATTATACAGTGGTTCAAACAACCGCTTCTCAATCAATCGGAGGTGAAACAACAACTACTACAACTCCGACTTCAACTGATGCTGATTTCAAAACAAATCTTCATCGAACAAGATCCACTTTGCAAGCGGCCCTTGGTTTAATGTGGCATACCGGTTTCAATAATGACAAATATCATGCATCCATTGGAGCAAGTTACGAAGTGAACCAATGGTTCCAACAGAATGAATTGCGCGATATTCAAAATAACCTAGTAGATTTAAAAGCTCAGAGAACACCTGGAGATCTTGGTCTTCATGGTTTTACACTCGATGTGAAGTTTGACTTCTAATCGTCTTACATACAAAAAAAGAGGCCTCCAAATTGGAGGCCTCTTTTTTATCTTTAAAAATACGTTATTCTTCTAGCTCTCCAAAATCCTCTGACCCAGCCTTAGGATTTGCTTGAATATAAGCATCCATCGTTTGCTTACATTCAAGAAGGTCTAAATTGATCGTTGAAAAGAAGTGTATATTCAAAGTTCGTAAACACAAACTATTTTTTAAGCACTATCAGGTTCATTTCTAAACGTATTTAGAATTGAGTTTATTTATTCTTCTTTATAAACTACCTTCTAACCTGGAAGGTATTATGAGTTTCTTAAAAGGCCATTTTTTTATCTTTCACAAATCTGTAGTCTTATTTTTGTGCCTATTTGCTTTCCATAAATCTTATGCTGTCGAATCGTCAGAAAAAGAATTCTCGAAAAAATTCTTCTCTAATTTGCGATCATCTATAGAATTCACAAGTAACATTCCTCAAAAAGACCAAATCTATCAAACTCTCTCTACCCTTGAAACTGAGCATTGTATTGTAGAAACAGGAGACGATGATTTAAGGGTGAAATTTGTAAATTTGCAAGGTTGTATTGAACATATGCTTGCATGTTTTCAAGCACTTGGAAATATTGAAGAACTCATTCGAGTAATTCATGCCCCAATGCCCGCGACTCCTATTTGTATACAACCAGATGGCGACATTTCAGATATACTTGATGAATCAATCTGCTACAATTCAGAAAAACTTCTTACCGTGAGATCCAGAGCTCAAATCGTAAGAGAATATCTTTTGAAAGGAGGCAAACTCCTTATCGTTTATCCTCAAGGAGGCCTGAGAAAAAGATCGGAATCACAACAAAAAACGTATCTAGATGAGCTAGCTCGCTTTTCTGGAAAGCTGTTTGAATCCGTTCTCAATACAGATAGAATTGCAGAAGAAATGGTGGGAGCTACGTATCTTTTTCGTAATTCAGATAAACAAGTCTTTGCTTTCTCC
>DAIEPN010000220.1 GCA_027348355.1 Chlamydiota bacterium
CCGCGTCTTCTTGGATCATACGGATAAAGGAGAAAAAACCAGCGCTCATTGCAGTTCCTGTATCAGCAGTATCTTTAGATGTAAAACTGATCGAATCGGGTTTTGAGAGCTGTATAATCTTTAAAACAAAGAAATAGTAAAAAATTTCAATAAAATTTAAACGCTCTGTTCGAGAAAGCTGCTTTTTATCCATGAAAAAATATTCATGGACCTTTTCAATCATTTTTTCCCCTATTTCTAATAATTCTCCGACTGGTAGGCTCGATCCGAAGAAAAAACCGCACTGAGGCCCGCTCTGCAATTGCTCTTTGAAATGTTTTTTGAAAAGACTTGCCGAATTTATGTCTATATACGATGCGCTCTGTAAATAGAATTCGGTATTTTTAGCAAGAGTGACTACAACTAAGTTATTTGCATACTCAGCCTTTTTTTGCATCTCCTCTAAAACCTGGCAACGAGCATGCTCTTGCCAAGCAGTTCGATCTTGTAAATTGATAAGAAGGTGCTTTTTTGCGCCATCTTTGTATGTAAAGAACGCAAGAAACCTGTGAATTCATCAACAACTGCCGCTACATTGATAAACTCTTGTCTTGTTGGAGAGGGAACACGTAAAACACTTATGTGCCATTCTTCATGAATAAAAGCGTACATCTGGCAAGGATAGTTCTGCTCTGCAATCGGATCAAACCCTTTTCTATATCCTTGTTCTCTGAAAGTATCCAAAGTCATCATAAGAGGACCATTTGGATACTTCTTCAAGATATTTCGAATGGATTCATCTTCGTCTAGAAGAGTATTCCATAGAGCCAAGTCTTTTTCTACCTCTTTTGTCTGCTTTTTCTGATGCCCGCCTTTTTCAATCAATTTATGCAAAAAGTCAATTGCTTCTTTGCGGCTTCCCACCCGCATAAAGAAAAAAAAGCAAAGAGCATGTGATAAATTTAAGACTGAGAAGAAAAAACGATCACTTTTATCAGGTGGCGAAGCAAGCAAATGTTGATAATCTTCTGAGGTTAGGGCCTCTCTTAAATAACTGTGAAAATCGCTGTAATAAGTGAGGCAGCTCTTTCCTGTTGTATTCTGAATCAAGTTCCTAGGATTTGCAGCCAGCATAAGCCCCATCAAAGCTTTTCCAAGCGAGGTAACAAAATCAACCTGTTTATGCTGCATGGCCTCTTTATAAAATTCATCAATATATACAGCAGAAAGTCGAAGAATCTCCCGTGCTGAGGCATGCAGATCTCGATCTTGTGCGATGCGAATTTTTAAAAAAGGATCCTCACCCTCTACCTCAACTAAGAGTTCGTCCAAATCTCCTACTAGGCGAATATGACGAACTAGGTTCGGATTAAAAAAAGGCTTTCCATCTTCTTTCCTTATATAGAAAAGATCGTAGTCTTTATCTCTTTTGACAGTTTCCAAGTCTTTTAACCCTTTTTGGTGAATGTCCAATAGAGAATCATCCATTTTTCCCCATTCACTCTGCCAAGCCTCTTCTAGCTCTAACGTCTTTTGAAACTTCTTTAAAATCTTCTTTGTGTAAAATTTCTGGAGATCGCGGTACTCTTCTAAATCTGTGACACCGACCTTTTCATGGGTGCCTTTGAAAAGTTTTGTGTATTTATCTAATTTTTGCCCGGCCTCACCGACAAGTGCCATCATAGCCT
>DAIEPN010000231.1 GCA_027348355.1 Chlamydiota bacterium
TTCCTGTTTTAGTATGAGTTTCTTGATCATTGAGCATACCGCTTAAGATCAAAAAGTGTTGATTCGGGACATGAACACGTGTGTTCATCGTCGTTTCGTTAGTGATAATTCCATTTACCTGACCTGTTTCAGTAGGTTGGACATCACCTTGTGTTGAACTGATCTCCGTGACAATTTCTAAACTGATCAAGTCATTTTCTCCAATGACTGGGGTGACCGTAAGAGTTGTCCCAATATTGCGATATTCCAAGCTGGTTGTCGAAGTCTGTGTAGCCGTAGTAGAAGTAATCACGGATCCGACAAAAGGAATATTTTGCCCTACGAAGACGGTCGCGCTCTTGTTATCTTGTGTAACAATCTTTGGATTCATAATAATAGCGGAATCTGAATCTGTTTGGAGCGCATTGATCAGGGATGCCAAAGTAAGATAAGACTGCCCTTTGTGGAACAAAGTATTCCCTATCACACCAAGATCAAATCCTGATAATAAAGGCAAATTAGAGGAAACAGGGCCAAGTTGAGGATTTACAGTATTAAATCCTGAAGAAAAAGAATCCGTACTAGATGTTACATTAGATAAAGAAGAGGTCAATCTATTTTTATATTGCCCTCTTGCAGCCCATTCAAGTCCAAAACTCTGACCGTTTAACAAAGAAGTTTCAATAACCAAGACCTCAATAAGGACCTGGTTTAAAGGAATGTCAAGATCCTCTATCAAATGTTTGATTTTCTGAAGCGACTCTGAATCTCCTGATGCTAAAAGGGAATTGGTAGCTTCAATCCACTGCAGAGAATTAATTGCTTCCGTAAGAGGCTGTTTTGCCGACTCTCCTGTAGTAGTTAAACTAGCACCGATTTTCTTGATCGCATTTTGGATCTCATCTCCTTTCTGATACTGTAACTTAAATACTAAGAAGTTTGTTGCCTGGGTAAAATTTTCTTCTCCAACATCTTCCATATTTGCAGAGGATGGGACATCGAATTGTTTGAGTAGTTCTTCTACCTTCACTATAGAGCTTTTTTCTCCAGAGACAAGTAGTGAACGTGTTTTAGGAATCCAACGCAAAGCATCTATTGTCACAAAAAGAGCCTGATCATTTACTCCTGTCTGCATTAGGTTAGTTTTGAAATCCTGTAAAATTCCAATTAGTACATCACCTGATACATATTGTGGCTTATAAATGATGAACTCACTGGGCCCATGCGTAGAAACCGGTAAAGGCTGTAAGGTGGGTTCTGTAAACGACTTTTGAACAAAAACATTCGAGTTATCAAACTGCGCTAGTAAAGCTTGTACACTTCTTAGGGTTTCTGCAGATCCTGTAAATAGCAGAGAATTGGTTTCTTTGATCCATTTCATGCTATTAATGGAAGCTGCAACTTCTTTATCACTTACATTAGAATTTTGTAGATCTATCGCCACGGTTTTTAAAGAGCTAATCAACTGTGTTGCTGGGACATGCTGCAATTGATAGATAAAGAAAGTAACATTCTCAATTTTGCTTACTGTACCTCCTTCTCCAGCTTTTATATCGACGTTGGCAAGTAGTTCCTTAATCTTTTCTAATGCTTCAGGGCTTCCTGTAAAAAGAAGTGATTGTGTAGATTGCACTTTTTGGATGTTCTCAAGAGATTGGAGCAGCTCGGGATCAACGAGCCCAGAACTCTTTAGATCTTTATAAATGGTATTCAAGGAAGCTTCTAGTTCTTCTAACGTAAGATTTATTGGCTTATAGATAAAAAAGGAGGTCTTATCTTTGGCTACTTTACCAATCGTTCCTGTATCGGTGTCAAACTGAGCAATTAACGTTTTAAGCTGCTCTAGAGTGGTTGTAGGGCCAACTAACATGAGGGAGTTGTTTTCTTTGATCCATTGAATACTTTCGATTGCACGTATTAAGTCAGTATTATTCTCAGGTGATTTTTTCAATCTCCATGCAATTTTATTCAAATCTTCTTGCATTTTATCCCCACGCACATTCTTCAGTTCGTAGAGGAAAAAGGCAGAAACTCCACCTTGCTTGCCAGGTACATCAAACTGTTTCGCAAGCGATTGAATCTTTTCTAATGTTTTCTCATACCCCGTGAAAAACACTGAATTGTTTTCTGCTAGATATTTCATGTTAGAAATCGCGTTTTGTAGATCTTTATCAGCTGCATCAGTGCCTTTCAGATCACTAGCAATATTTCTAAGCATCTCCATCAGCTTTTCAGCAGGGATATTTTCGGCTTTGTATATTAAAAAAGTTGGCTTTCCAAGAAGCTGATGTGGAGTAGAAACCCCACTTGCTTGAAGACCTTCCATATCAAACTGAGCGATAAGGGCTTTAACCTTGTCAATCGATGCAGCAGAACCGGTGATAAGAAGGCTATTGTTCTCTTTGATCCATTTAATGTTTTCAATTGTTTTCATAAGGGAAGCATCAACCAAGTTCGAATCTTCCATCTTTTTCATTAAACTCTTAAGACTCTTCTCAATAAAATCCCCTGTGGTGTACTTAAGCTCATAGAGAAAAAAAGTCTGTCTTCCAGCAAATTGAGATTCTTCGGAAGTTTCTCCTGGTTGAAATAACCCTTCTTGGATTTCAAAAGTTGTAATCAGCTCCTTAATTGTAGAAATCGTAGAAGCATTCCCCTGAAACAGATAAGAGTTTGTCTCACTCACCCATTTTACATTTTGAATACATTTAATGAGATCTTGGTTAGGGATAGGGGCCTCCATGAGATTTGAGGCCATCTGATCTAAAAATTTTTTAGCTTTAGTCTTATACTCTGGAGTCGTTTTGTAAAAATAAAAAGTAGCGTGATCTTTTGAAACAGCAGCTTCAGCTTGTCTCGCATCCAAATTACTCAAAATATCTTTCAATCTTTGAATGGTCTGTTGGTCTCCAGTAAAAAGCAAAGAATTGGACTCAGGGATTAACTGCATATTTAAAATAGAGTCAATCAAGGTTTCTGGAGGAGTAGTCATTTTTTTCAAATCAGAGGCCACTTTTTTTAAGGAAGTTTCTAAACTATCTGTGGACTGGTATTGAACTTTATAAATAAAAATCTCTTCTACTTGATTCCCGATCTTACTTTTAGCAGGAACATCGAGGTCCTGCATAATAGTAAGCACCCTATCGATTAAATAAGGAGTTGAAACGATGTAGATTGTATTTGTATCTAATTGAGGTACTAAAATTAAAGAATTCCCATCTGCAAAAGGGGTGACGATCTCTTTCACAAGAGTAATCAATTCTGTGGGAGTCACACTCTTCACTACGTACGTATCCCAATCAAGTGGACTATGCGGCGCATCCAAGCTAAGTAGAAGCTCAGCAATTTTATCGACATTGGTCGTCACATCCATGACAATCAATTGTCTTGTTTCAGGAGAGACTTCAATAATTGCACTTGCAGATGTCATCGGCCTAATCATTGCAGCAATGGAACTTGGATTTGCATTCTTAAGTCTGAATACTCTCGTGACAAGTGGCGGATTTTTTGCCGCAGGCTCGGGAAGGTCGCTTGAAACAATTGTAGATATTTGGCTGACATTGCTATTTCGTGAAATGACAAGATTGTTATCTTGTTCGAGAAGCATTAAGCCATGAATCCGCAAAACTTGAATCAGCGTAGACATGATATTTTTAACAGTAATCGGCTCTTCAGAGACTACTGTAACAGTAAATTGCAGATCCTGATCTTCAAATACGAAATTGACGTTCGTGATCTTACTCACGAACTTAATGTATTCAATAACGGAAATATTTTGAAAATTGATGGTATAGCTTTCTCCATCTTCTTTTTCCATTAAGTTTTGAACTGTGTCTTTAGCAAAAACTATAGATGGATGGCAGACGTATAGAGAAAATACACATACAGCGGTGTCTAGCAAAAGGTTTTTTCGCAGTTTACGGACAAGTCCTTTCATAACTTACAAATCCCAAATACAGTTTCTGTGGACGCTTTTTCTGTCTTAAGTCTTGATCTCAGACAATTCAGATGCATCCTAAAATACTTTTTGAATTATGTAAATTGGACTTTTTACTTTCCAGCTTTATATTTAAAAAATGGATTTTTTTATGAAACTTTTAGGACAAGGATTCTTCGAAAAAAGCCTCTTCACCCTCTTCAAAGGCAACTTCTTCTTCTGGAATTTCCTCATAAGAAAATTCTTCTTTGACAAGAGCTTCTTCCTGTTTTTTCGTTTTAGCATCTCTGCCTTTAAGCATGAAAAGAACAGGAACTCCTGCAAAACCGTACATTTCACGAAATTGATGGATGATATATTTTTTGTATGTCGGAGACATAAGTTCTGGTTTGTTGACAAAGAGGACAAATTTGGGCGGATGTACTTCCACTTGAGCCATGTAAAAAATTCGAAGTCTTCTTCCCTGAATCATAGGAGGATGACATTTCTGGATCGCTTTTTCCATGAATTTATTGAGCTGACCTGTTGTGATCCTACGATGCGTTTGCTCATAGACTTCTTTCACAACAGAAAAAATCTTATCTAAATTTCTACCGTTCTTTGCAGAAACAAAAAAAGTAGGGCAATGTTTTAAAAATGAGACTTCCTCTTGAATGCTCTTCAGGCAATGTTCCATACGGAAGCCCTTAACCAGATCCCATTTATTGAAAAGAAGGATACATCCTTTTCCGTGCTCTTCGATATGTGTTGCAATCCTCTTCTCCTGAGCCGTCATTCCCTCTAGTGCATCGAGAACAAAAATACAGACATCTGCTCTTTCAATTGCCCTTTCCGTACGAATTGCTGCAAACTTTTCAATTACATCATGTTCCGCGTTCTTTCTGCGGATTCCAGCTGTATCGATGAAAGTATAGTTCACCCCATCAATGCAAAGATCGGCATCAATACTGTCTCGCGTAGTTCCCGCAACAGGACTTACTACGCAGCGTTCTTCTTGTAATATGTAATTCATAAATGTCGATTTACCGACATTAGGCCTTCCTACAACTGCAACGCGAATTGCAGAGCTGGTTGTAGGTTCAACCTCTTCCTCAAAAGTAAGACCTTGTATTGCAGCTTCCAATAACTCTGCAATTTGAAATCCTTGAACTGCAGATACCGCAACCATATTTTCAATAGCGAGCGGATAAAATTCATGTACCAGATCCATCTGGTGCTGACCATCGATCTTATTAACCGCCAAGGTCACCTTTTTCTTTTGTTGCAAAAGCAGCTGCGCAATTTGCTTATCAAGAGCTGTGATCCCGACTCTGCCATCGGCAACCAAAATAATGCTATCTGCTTCTTCAATTGCAATTTCAGCCTGTCTTCTAATCTCTTCATTATGGGGAAGTTTAGAAGATGGGTCGATCCCACCTGTATCAATGATAGTCACCCTATGTCCAAAGACTTCCGTATCCGTATAGAGACGGTCCCTTGTTACGCCTTCGGCCTCATCAACAATCGAAATTCTCTTTTTACAAATCCGATTGAATAGGGAGGATTTCCCGACATTTGGACGACCTACTAAAGCAATCTTTATAAGTTTTGACATAAAATAACTGAGGTGTTTTCGAAAATAAATATTTTAGCTAGTGATACTTTACTAAATTAAGAAATAAAAATACATGATCTTTCACCCCAAAAAAAAGATTCCCTTTCTTAGACAAGAATTTTCTCCCATCTCCACCATCAACCAATTAAAATATTTTTTTACATTCTAGGTGCAAATAGTTGAGTTAACCTTGCTGAATAGGCAGCAACTCTTTTTTCAATTATTTTTTATCGTTCTATGAACGTGATAAAAACAGTGTTTTTTAGTAAAAATTTATGTTCAATTTTTAGCTACAAACAAAGCAAAAGCGAGTAATTGGATTGCGAACAGAAAAAATGAAATTTTAAATTAGGAAATCAAATGAAATTTACTATTATTAGCAGACAATTTGATGTTGCAGCCTAGCTCTTGCACTTGTCTCCCACGCTGAAGAGTGGGGCTATGGCGAGACCACTACACCAAGTCTAGTCTCAGGCCTTCCATTTTTTTTATTGTAAGCTGCGCTGATCATACTAGATCTTATTCTCAGGTTTTACTAGTGAACGCCGATAGCACTGTTTTTGCACTAGTAGAGTTACTACCTTAATGCAAACAATCAGACAATTCCAAGATTTATCTGTCCATGGCTTTACAAAGCACCTCTTCTATTTTCTTTAGGTGGATAGCGAGTACAACGGCTTTGCATCATGGGATCACTGCTTCTCTTACACAACACCTCCTCCTTACTATATCTCGATCCCTACGATAATTTAACTACTCAAAGAAGAAACTCTTCTTTTCCCTTTATCTAAACTTTCTTTTTTATTTGATTTTTAGGCTATTTTCCTAAATAATCATTCTCTAATTTTTACATAACCTTACTAATTTTTACCTAAAACAAATTCAATGGATGCAAACACACTATTTTTGATCTGCGCTCTGGTAGGATCGGGGATGTTCGTGATCCAGTTTCTCCTCACAATCCTTGGCACAGGAACCAACGAATTCGCCGAAGATGTAACTATAGATTCGATCAAATTCAAATGGTTAACCAAACAAGCTCTTACAGGCTTTTTACTGATGTTTGGGCTAGTAGGCCTCACCTGTCAAAAAGAATTTGGGCTTTCGGTATTTACTTCTGTTACTCTTGCCTTGCTCAGTGGAGTAATTGCAACTGCACTCACAGGATATATATTCAAATTCGCTAAAAAGCTTCATAGCCCGGGACGGGTTGTTAGTCTTAATGACGCATTGGGAAAAGAAGCTTTCGTTTATCAGCGCATTCCTAAAGGTGGGATCGGAAAAATTTCCGTTTCTCTTCATGATCTTACTACAGAAATCGATGCCGTTTCTTTAGACCAAGAAGATATAGATTCTTTTGTACGTGTGCAAATTATAAAAAAAGCTGACGAAAATACGGTTGTTGTTACTTCAATAAAATAGGTACAGTATGGAGCATTCATATATGAGTATGACTATAATAGGGTTTCTCCTATTCTTTTTTTCTACGATCATTTTTTTAGCAAAACTATATCGAAGATGTCCTTCGAATAAAGTTCTCGTTGTATATGGTAGAGTCGGTGGCAACAAAACTGTCCAGTGTTACCATGGAGGCGGAACATTTGTATGGCCTCTCATCCAAGGATATGCCTTTTTGGATTTGACACCACGAACGATCCATATTCCTTTAAAAGGGGCTCTTTCGCATCAAAACATCCGTGTCAACGTTCCAAGCACCTTTACAATCGCGGTAGGCCTAACACCTGATGTAATGAACAATGCGGCAGTGCGTGTCCTAAACTTAGAACTAAAAGATCTTGAAATGATGGCAACTGAGATCATCGTGGGACAATTACGCCTTACAGTCGCCTCGCTACGCATCGAAGAGA
>DAIEPN010000241.1 GCA_027348355.1 Chlamydiota bacterium
CGCTCGTGCAATACCTGGAGAACAAAAGATTTCCGATTTCCTTTTCGTAAAATTCATGGTAATGATGAAGCTCCCCCTCTTTTTGCCCCATTTGCACAAGCCATTCTTCGAGGTTATTTTGTAAAGACGCATCCCAAATAAAGCGACGATAAAAATCAATATCACCTTGGTAGATGATGACTCCGAGTGTGTTAGCTGCAAAGTTCGCGTATAAGGTTTTACTAAATTGCTCAATTGCGATCGTAAAGCTTTGAAACGCCATAGAGTCCGTATAAGAAAAAGAAGGATCTTGTAATGAGAAATCCAGCTTCCAAAGAATCTGACCATTCTTTTTTATCACAGATTCTGCGACTTCCCTTTGCAAAGACCAATCCAAATCGCTTGAAAGTCCTGCCGGCAAAGAAATGATCACACCGTTATAATTACTATCTTTTTTAAAAGACTTAGCATCGAACTGCAAATGAGGAACAAATTTCCCACTTGGTAAATTGAAAATTCCTTGCTCATATATCGGTATTTCAGATGTATCCATAAAATCTCTTTTAATGAGAAAATTGTAAGTAGAAAATTTCCTTTCCTTTCGATCTCCAAAGTTCTTCAAAATAGGAGCTGCCATAACCTGGCCACTGTTTTGTAAAAAAGGGATAGCAAAAAGCTGAATACCAATCGGAAGTTTTAAGCATCTCATCACAGACCTGATCACGGTATACATCGTCATCGGTAACAACAATGACAGATCCTCCCTTTACAATGACTCTGCTAAGCTCAACTAAGAATTCACCCTGCAGAAGTCTATGTTTTGCATGCTTCTCCTTGGGCCAGGGGTCAGGAAAATTCACATAAGCCGAATGAATAATGTGCTCTGCGCTGAGATAGTATTTGGTAAATTCAATTGCATCTCCGCAGACGATAAGAAGGTTTTTAAGGTTCATATTCTTTGATTTTGCCCAAATTTTAGCTACTCTTTCAAACTTTTTTTCTACTGCAATCCAATTTTTATCAGGATTTTGCATCGCTTTTTCTACTAGCCATGAACCGTTACCGCTACAATACTCGATCAGCACCTCATTCGCATTTCCAAAAAGTTCTGGATCAGCAAAATCAGGAAAAGACCACTCTGTATGCTTATCATAGTACTTTGGAACAAACAAAATTTGATCTTGTAAAAGAGGTTTTCTTTCTTTCCAAGAATAAGGGAATTTAAGGTCTTTTGGTTTCATAACTCTGAGAAAATTGATTATTTAGGAGAAATTATAGGAGAAATTCCTATTCTCAGCTAGGATTGTTCTCTTTGGTTTGAAAGAGTTTTAAAAAAAAATTTGCAAATCTACGATGGAAAAATAAAATTTATATTGACCATCGCATCTATATGCTAGTCCAAAATTAAAATTCTATTATAATCGGGCAAAAAGCAGTTGATTTAACCTGCATTAACAAGGACAGATCCGATGAAACACGTTGCCTTTTATGTAATCGGCACTTTTATAGCTTTTGCCCCAACCGATGCCAAAGCAGAAAATTCTGAAAACCCTGTATCTCAAATTCAACAAATGCAATTTGAAGAGACAAGATCTTCGACAAATAACCAAACCCCATCTCTTGATCCCGAGGTTCTTTCCCTGGATTCCATGGATAATGTAGATCTCGACCAACTCATTTTGGAAGCGGAAGCCGCACTAGGCTCTGATTTGCAGCAAGACTTCAGTAACATGGACGATATTCAGTTTATTGATGAAAGCGCAGAAACCATAGAAACAAGAAACTCTGAAGATCCTGCAGCCCCATTCCTGCAACTCCAATTTGAGACAAAAAAACCATCAGATGCAGTACAGCAAAATGCGGAGCCCCAAATCCAAGTAAAAAGCTCCTCGGAGGCTGAAGAACCCTTTGAACATTGGAACATGGAACCAGCACAAGAGAATGAAAAAACTCAAGTACAGAATAAAGTGCTGATAGAAAACACAGAAGATCGTCAATCACAAGATCAAGGACAAAAGCCATTCATTGAGATATCTTCACCCGCTTCAGCCCTTTCCGAAGAAGCGTCTCACCTCGCACAGGATAATTTTATCCCAAGAAAGGAAACCGCTCTTGTGGAAACTCCTGAACTAAGTTCTGAAAAGTTCGGCTTAGAGCCCCTAACTGATAACCTTTCAGAAATGGACTCTAATAAAGAAGCTATGATCATCCCTTCTGAAGTTTCTGATGAATCTACCCCTCTTTCCGCCCCGGCTCAAGAGCTTACACCACCACAGGTAAATTTAGATAAAACCGTTCTGGAAAATACAGAACTTTACGCTCCTCAAAGCCAGGTATCTTCATCCGAATTAGAAATGCGAGATGCAAAACAAGAATTTGTACCAAATGAAGAAGCTCAATCATCGATTGAGCCCAATACAGCTTTCGTACTTTCTGAGGCTTCAATTGACAATGAAATCTCTTTTGATGAAAAAAAAACTCCACTGAACATCGAGATGAACGAGCTTCTTGAAGAAAACTCTGCTCCTGACAAAATCAAAACTGACTCCACTCTATCATTAGAAAAAAAACTCTCTGCGTCAACAGATTCTTCAATGGCTTTTGAAAAAAAAGTTGCCAAGGAAACCGCTTTAGCTCAAAATCCATCTAAAATTAAACAAAACAACTCACAACCTACCCGTTCAAACATTATGATAGATATTAAAGCTGTATTTGCTGGCTCACCAACGATTTATACTCTTTTATTCCTGCTATCCATTGCAATGATAGCCCTCTGTCTCTACCATCTGATTACTCTGCGCATCTCTGGGGTGATTCCTACACAAAAGCTTCAAGAACTCAGACAAAAAATTGCAATGAACGACTATGTTGGAGCCTCCACTCTCTGTTATCAAGAGAACTCTTTTTTCTTTAAAATCATTGGAGCAGGTCTTGCAGCGAAGGAAATGGGAACAGCTGCCGTAGCGCCCACAATGAAAGCAGAAGCTAAACGTGTGACGGTCTCTTTCTGGCAACGTATCCATTTCCTAAATGATATTGCAATCATAGCTCCTATGATCGGTCTTTTAGGAACTGTACTTGGTATGTTCTATGCTTTTTACGATATCAACCGAACCTCAGAAAGTGTTCTTTCGCTTTTTGATGGGCTCGGCGTTTCTGTAGGAACGACTGTTGCTGGTATTTTTGTTGCTATTTTTGCAATGATTTTCCATTCGATTTCAAAATACAAACTAGTTCAAGTTTTAGCAACAGCTGAAAACGAATCAGAAGAACTTGCACAAATCATGGAAAGACCTAATTCAAACTCTCAACCAAGAGTACGAGATGAGTTTCATACCTGATGAAGAATTACAAACAAAGACACATTTGAATTTGACACCAATGGTCGACTTCTTGTTCCTTGTTGTAGCAGTTTTTGCAACGCTTGCAATTACAAGGACCGCGCTTCATGATACGGAAGTTGATCTTGCAAAGTTAAATTCTACGAAAGATTCTACTTTACTTGAAGAAACCAATCAAAAATACCAAGAATTCTTTGTAAATGTCAGCGTTAGCAAAAGTGGCGAATACAAATGGCTCTCAGAAATGAACGAATTTGCAATCTCTGGCGTCCAAGGATTGCAAGAAGAGATTAGTAAGCAACAAGACTTAGGTCTTTTGCCTAAAGAATCGAGCAGGATTAAAGTTCTTCTCCATATCGATAAAAATGCCCCATGGGAACCGATTGCCGAAGCCATTTTGGGGATCAAAGAGATTGGATTGGATATCCATCCCGTCTACGAGTCAAAATAAATTTTTTATAAAAATGCATTCTTCTTTAGAGACTTAAAACTCTAAAGATAAATGCATCTTTTGAAGAGG
>DAIEPN010000252.1 GCA_027348355.1 Chlamydiota bacterium
ATCCTTTGCTATAACCTCTACGGAATGATGTTGAAACGTTTCACAGCAACGTTCCTCTCTTTTGTTGGCCTCTTAAGTCCTATCTTTGCTTCCATTTCTGGATGGATCTTTTTAGGAGAGCCTATTTCTTGGGTAATTGCCCTCTCAACTTTTGTAGTATGCTTAGGACTTTGGCTTGTGTACCAAGCAGAGCTCAAACAAGGCTACATTGTCAAGAAGTCTGAAGAAAAAGCCTCTGAAGTTGTCGCAGCTGGATAAAAAAATTCAAAACAGTCTTAGTGACTTTGAATAAAGTCTTGGAAGATCCCTTCATGGCGAATCAGATCAAAAGCTTTTTCTTGTGAGATCTCTTGGATGTTTTGGACTCCACTACGAAGAGCAGCGGAGAGCCAGCCAACAGCTGCTTTTGCTTCTGATAGAAATCCACAAGCAAAAGCATTTCTAAGAGCGATCTCCGGATCCGCAGAAAACTGATAACATTTCCCCGAAAGATCTAAGACGAGCTTGTAATCTTTCTCTTCAAAAGCAAGTTTATGCAAAAGACATATTGCGTCTGGGGGAAGTTTAGAGCGAATAGATAAAAGAAGATCATATGCTTCTTTAGTATGACCTATTTTCGCAAGTAAAATACCTAGGTATTGCGTTGCAATTGAATAGATCACGCCAGAATGAGACTTTTGTCTAATTGTCTCTAAAATTTCTCTCGCACTTTCTCCGTGTCCTAGTTGTAGTTCCGATTCTGCTTTTTGCAGAAGTTCTTTTAATGCATCACTTGAATCTTCTTCAGAAAATAGACGACTTTTTTTCCAGACTTCGTAACACTGGAAGGCAAGCAAAAAAAAGAGAGCTCCTAAGAAAAATTGGGAGATAACAAAACTTAAGATACTGATTACTCCAGCAAGGAGCATTCCAAAAAATTGCGCATAACGAATCCCTTTGAATCCAAAAATCGCTTCCAAAACAATACGAAGTAATTGACCTCCATCAAGAGGAAAGACAGGTAGAAGATTGACTACAGACCAAAAAAGGTTCACAAAGCTAAATTTTTGTAGTAGTAAACCGATATTTCCACTGTTAAGACTTGGAACGAGCAAAAGGATTTGAGCGATCAGGTATAAAAAGAATCCAAAAAGAGGCCCATTGAGAACGATAAGAAATTGTTTGTAATAAGGGAGGTTCTGCCCTTCGTAGTAGGTTACCCCGCCAAAAGCTACAAGTTCAATGCGTGGCTGTTTTTTGCAGAGTAAAGCTGTGAGCCCATGACCCATTTCATGAAAGAGCACAGAGATGAAAATAATCCCAATCCAAATTAACGTACCGACAAGCGTTCCACTACTTAAATATCCAATAAGTCCAGCAAAAAGCCAGAAAACAGGCCTGACAGTTACAGGAATCCCAAAAAATGAATACGACATGACATTTTTCCAAAACCTGAGGGTTTTACACCTTAAGACTAACGTGATTGCTGCAGGGCATTTTGTACTGCAAGACCCATATCAGCTGGGGTGTCCGCAATATGGACTCCGGCTTTTTTTAGCTCTCGAATTTTCTCTGTTGCAGTCCCTTTTCCACCGGATATGATTGCTCCGGCATGTCCCATACGCCTTCCTGGAGGAGCTGTCACACCTGCAACAAAACCGGCTACTGGTTTTGTACAATGCTTTTTTATCCAGCTAGCCGCTTCTTCTTCCGCGTTTCCTCCAATCTCACCAATCAAAAGAATCGCTTCCGTCTGAGGATCATTTTGAAAAAGCTCGAGGACATCGATAAAATTCGTTCCATTGAGCGGATCTCCGCCGATCCCAACACAACTGGATTGTCCAAGTCCAAGCTGCGTAGTCTGCCAGACGGCTTCATAAGTCAATGTTCCTGATTTAGAGACAATCCCTATTGAACCTTTTTTATGAATATAGCCGGGCATGATTCCGATTTTACACTCTCCTGGGGTAATAACTCCAGGACAATTTGGTCCAATTAAGCGACTTGTTTTACTCTCTCTCATGATCCTACTGACCTCTAACATATCTTTAATAGGGATCCCTTCTGTGATACATACGATCAAAGGAATTTTTGCATCTTCCGCCTCTAAAATGGCATCCGCAGCAAAAGGGGCAGGAACAAAAATAACGGTAGCATCGATCTCTAACGCTTTTTTGGCTTCATACACTGTATCAAAAACAGGAAGCCCTAAGGCCTCATGCCCCCCTTTTCCAGGAGTTACCCCTCCAACAAAACTTGATCCATACGCAAGGCATTGCTCGGTATGGAAATAGCCAAATTTTCCTGTGATCCCTTGTGTGATGACTTTTGTTTTTTTATTAATCAGAATCGACATAAAATTTTCCTATTTTTTCAAAGTAGCAACAGCTTTTTTTGCACCATCAGATAAACTATCCGCTGTAATGACGGCAAGTTCAGACGCGCGTAGCAATCTTTTTCCCTCTTCCACGTTAGTCCCTTCCATGCGTACAACCAAAGGAACTTGAAGGGCCATGTCTCTTACGGCAGCAATGATCCCTTCGGCTAAGGTTGCGCAGTTCATAATACCGCCAAAAATATTTACAAAAATTGCCTGTACTTTTGGATCAGAGAGAATAATTCTAAATCCTTCAGCCACTTTCTCTTTTGAGGCGCCGCCTCCTACATCGAGAAAATTAGCAGGTTTTCCACCGAAATGTTTGATGATATCCATAGTAGCCATTGCAAG
>DAIEPN010000255.1 GCA_027348355.1 Chlamydiota bacterium
CAACTTGTCTATTGTCTTGCTCAAAAAAATAGGGACCAACAGAGGGGTTTTGATTTTCACTATCAGTCATGTCTGTTAAACGTTCTAAATCTTGAAGAGCTTCAAAAAAATTCATATTTTCTTGTAGTACATCCAGCTCAGCTTGATCGAGTTCATTACATTTTACGAGCAAGTCCACAATAGGGATCATTTGTTTTTGGATGGTAAAAGAGTGCCTTATGAGATCTCTACTTTCTGCTACTTGCACCTCTTCTTTTAGAAGGGCCAATTTTCCTTTCAAAATGGCTTTTTCTTCTTCAACGACTTTTGGCCAATTTTGCGCAGCATCAGTACATCTTTTTTCACATTTTTGGAGTTGAGCGATCTCTTCTCGCAAAGTTTGTTTTTCATTTTCTAAAGGAAAAGGTTCAAGGAATCTTAAGGCTTTTTCAAAGCTTGCAGCGGCTTCCTTATAAAATCTTGCAGCTTCTTTAAGATTGTTGATTGCGGAGTCTATTTCATAAATTGATCTTGGAGAGTTTTCTCTTTGATAAGCTTGGGTAATATTTTTCTCTTCGGTTTGACAAATAACAATAGAAATTTCCAATGCTGCATTTTGTTTTCCAGTTCGTAAATTAAATAAAGTGCTTTCCAGATTTGTTTGAAAGGTTTGTAAGCCTCCAGGATAGTAATCACCCATAGAACATATAGAACGAACCCTATTTAGTAGTTCTTCACATGGCTGGATAGCATTCTGTGCGGCAATAAGCACTTCGCTTAGGGCGTTAATTTTGGCCTGGCCTGTCAGATTTTTTGCTTGTTCTGTCTTCGTATTAAATTGATCTATCCACTGATCTATCTGATTTTTTCTAGGGTTATTAAAATTGTCGAATTCGGAACTCCAATGTTCATAAAGCCATTTCAATCTTTTATTACAATAGATACTTTCTTCCTCAATATTTTTCCCTTTAGTAAGGCGCCATATCTTTTGCTGTATATGTTTAAGATCATAGAGGTTGTCTAAAATTTCATTGTAGTATCCAATAGCTTTGTTACAGCAACTGACCCCCTTGCTGAAAAGGGCATCGATTTCGGAATCGTTGTTAGGTTTGTGATTCTTATACTTATGGATGCATTTTTTAAAATCTTGCTTCTGTTCAATAGCCTGTTTTTCAATTTTATTACATTCATTCTTAGATAATTTTGCATGCAAAACAAGAGGGAATAGCAGAAATAAGAAAAGAAAGAAGATATTTTTCATACAGACTCTCTTTTATTAGAAAGTGGAATGTTAAGATTTTTTAAAGATAAATAATCCTAGAAAAATTTCATATTGTCTAGCTATTTTTTACTTTCTGTCTTTGTGAGCATATGGTTTTAAAAAATATAAGAACTTTATAAAGGCATGAGAGCCAGTTGGGCAGTAATTGATGGTAAGCTTTAATTTAAATTATACACTACAACGCCGTGTACTACGGAAATGGACCTAAAACGAGGAGCAGGTCATAAAAACTGGGACCTCAATATAGGTTGGATTTAAGATAGGGACAAGGTCAGAAGTTTTGATATTTTCCACTTTTCCTCATAATCCAATTCCCTTTATTGACAATCTTTCAAATACTCCTTTGCTTTAGTGCTATCTTTAGCATGTGAGCCTTTATCATAACTATAAAGTAACAATATGGTCGTATTTTATTCCTTCGTAATAAAGACCGTAAAGAATTCTGAGCTTACAAAAGCTGCCTTCTATAGTTTTGCAATCTCTAAAGATTTCTAACTTAAGGCAACTACAGTTGCATTTCTTCCTGTTATCTTTTCTCTTCGATAGGAGAAAAAGTCCTCTGCATTTTCATAGGTGCAAACAGAGGCGACTTCAATGTGATTGGGTAAAATCCCAGCTTGCAGAAGTTGATGCTTACTAATTTCCCAAAAATCAAAGTAATAGGGTGTTTTCTGGAAGGGATAAAAGCTTTCAGGAAGCTCTTGTTTGTAATTAATGAATTCAGCGTGATTGGGCCCTAAACTTGGAGAAATACATACTAAGAGATCTTTAGGGCTGCATCCAAGTTCTTCGAGCTTTTTAATCGTTTCTCCATAGATGTTCTGGACACTACCGCGCCATCCGCAGTGGGCATTCGCGATGATTCTTTTTTTAGGATCTACAAAAATAGCTGCTTGGCAGTCAGCGTGTCTGATCACGAGGCCTATCTGAGAAGTTTTTGTATAAAAAGCGTCGGTATTTTCCGTGCAGGTAGGAGATCTTTCGTTGATTGGAGTAATACAGGTTTGGTGGACTTGTTTTCCGAAGATCAGCTTTGGGACTTGTAAGATTTGGGAAATCTTCTCTAGATTGGCCCTAACATGATTTGGATCATCTCCTACATCTTCACTGACATTTAGAGTGTTAAATGGTTTTTGACTTACTCCTCCAGAACGGAGGAAAACCCCATGTACAATCCCAGGGATGTTTTGTAGGAGAGAAAATTCAAGCCAAGAAATTCCATTCTGAGTTTTACGTATCATGGTATTATTCCAAATTCTATGTAATTACAGTGTATCTACATTCTCACTTAAGACAAAATGATTTCTAATCCTTCCTTACTTGTAAGTTCTTCGGGGATCATGGAAATGGGATTATTTTCTATGTTAACTACTCTTAAGTTTGGTAATGCTGCAAGTTCAATGGGAAGAGTCAGCAGAGAATTCCCTTGCAGAAGTAGAGTTGTAAGGCTTGTAAAATAATGAATTTCAGGAGGAAGAGAGAGGAGGTTAGCTTCCTGAAGATCAAGGATTGTAATAGACCAAAGATCTGTATCATTTTTTATCCAATTCCTAAGATGAACTGCTTTTTCATTTACATTTAAGTTATTGAACTTGGTTTTCTCTAGCTCTTCCTTTGCAAACTCTATGCGTTCCAGGAATCGGATAAGAACCATACTTTCTTCAAAGGTACGTATTTCTTGAAGTCTAATTGGGTCAAAAAGAGAGGAAGTGGCGTGTAAAGTGTTTGGTAGCTGATTGTTACTTGAGAGAGATTTAACCCTAGTTACATAAATGTGCCAGACGTGATTGAAAATCTTGGAAGAGGTGTCTAATTTAAGATCCCTGACCAAAATGCTTTTCGGAATAGCGTGGCTATATTGGAGAATTTCATACTCTTTAGAAGATCGTTTATAGGCATCGACATCTCTCAAGCCTATAGAATGACTCAGTGCGTGTAAGAAGGATAGTTTAGCATGATCAGTAGCTTCGTTGAATCTTTTGCAGACGCTTGCATATTTGGTATCTCCTGTAAAGGAGATGATGTAAGCTAAGAGTTCTAGAGGGATGCACTCGGTTATAATCATTTGTAAAGTTAAGATGTAAGACGATTTAGACCGCGATAGTATATAGTTAGATTTTTGATTTCTAGAATTTTCCCATTTAGGCTATAAATGACTGTTTGTTGTAGTATTTTTCTATTCCAGCAGGGGTGCGAAATGAAAAAGATATGGTTTTTAGTAAAAAGTCTTGGTAAAAGACTAAACTACACGCTATTTTATACAATTCTTCTTTTCACTTCCGCTTCTTTATTTTCATTTGAACCTCAAAGAGATCTGACTGAGCGGAGTGATTCTTACGAATGTAAGAGGGTTTTGCGTTATTTTGATTCTTTGAATGAAAATACTTCAGTTGAAGAGATGGTAGATTTTTTAGTAAGTCTAAAGACTTCTTTAGTAGCTAAAGGATATCACCCTCGTAATCTTACCGAACTTTCAATCTATTTTAAGGAGAAGTTTCTTGAACATGGGATTGAACTTCAGGAAAGAGAATTTGAAAAGATTTATCACCTAATCGAAAGAAAAGAAGCTACCACCCACCCTTACAATTTTCAAAGAGCCTCTTCCAAAAGCTTTGCATATAAAATTAAAAGAGCAAATGATAGGGATGATAAAGAAAATGAACCCAAAATTCCTCCTAAGGTAGTAGTAGGTCTTTTTAAATGTATGGCGGGAGGGCTTCTTTGTGTAGTGCCGACCCCTTTTGCACAAACAGTTGGAACGGGACTTATACTCAACGGTATTAATGATTGCATCAATGCTACGAGCGAGCGTTTTGAGATCCACGCAATGCAGCGTAAAAAAGAAGAGAAAATAAAAATAGACTAAAAGAGGTTTTTAGAATGTTTACCCATTTTACAGTTTTTGGTATAAACCAACCGATTTAAATTCCAGAGGCTTATGTTAGATATTTACTTTCTTATCGTGAACTTTCCTCTTAAGATGTTTTCTTTTTTTGCATTTTTTGTTGGGACACTCAGCCTTTGGGTGAAGAAAACGGCGCTTATTTGGGGGTCTTTTTTTACCTTAAGCTTAGCCCTTGCCTATCAAAGCGGACTTATTGAAGTAACAGCGCTTGTCCCCATTGTAGTCCTTGGCTTCTTGCAGTGGATGCTCAAATACAATCTTAGAGGAGTAGCAAGGTTTGTGATAGTTACAGCGGCAGTCCTTGTCTCTCTTGGGCTTTGGATGCATAAATTTCCCGGGTTTCATAATTGGAAGGTTATGGAAGATACGCTAAGCCCCGGAGCTATTTCTTATAGGCTCTGGATGAACTATGATAAGCCATGGGTTGGGATATTTCCGCTGGCTTTCCTCCTCCCTCTCGTATCCTCTTGGCAAGAGTTTCGAAAAGTTATAAAAATGTCTTTTCCATGGGTTGCCCTTTCTGTCATAATCATGTTTTCTCTTGGTTTTTTTACAGGGATCATAAAATACGATCCTAAACTCCCAGATATGACGGCCGCCTTCATGATTGTGAATTTTTTTCTCGTCGCCATTCCCGAAGAAGCTTTTATGCGGGGGTTTGTGCAAAGAGAGCTTTGCGATTTTTTGGGGAAGGGAGTGCTTTGGCAAGTTTTAGGTATAGTAGCCACTTCTGTGCTTTTTACAGCTCTACATGTTTTTTGGATTAGTGATCCACGGTTTTTGACGCTTGTCTTTGTAGCCGGACTCGTATTCGGAGGAATTTATCAATATACAAAAGCAATTGAATCTAGCATTTTGGCCCATTTTCTCTTCAATGCTTGCCATTTTCTGTTTTTTACTTATCCAGTCCTTAAGTAGGTAAGATGGGCTATATCTTTAGAAAACTAATTCCCCACGTTTGACGCGCGAAAGATCCTTTAGGTTGAATAGTATAAAAATCTCTGCCTTCTTGTTTTTTTTCGGTATATACTCTGCAAATCACCTTATCTTGTACCCCTTCTATAGTATAAGTCCCTTCTATCGTCCTTTTGATAGGGTTAAAGGTGTGAAGTTCAATTTCCACTACTTTTGGGCCAAAGTGTGCTATGAATTTTTTCTCGCCAGTAGGGCATTCCTTTAAGGAGATTTCTTCTCCTTGATCAAAATTTACTGGATGAAACCACGCTTTGGTTGACGTTAAAGGAGATATAAATTGATTCATATGACAACTTTGTTTTAAGTTCTTTCTTGCCACAGTAAAACTATGAGGGCGGAAATATCCCGACCTTTTATTTCTAGAATCTTAGGATGAAAATCATTTCGTTTTTATATTGATCTTCTTGGTTTGATTTTCTTTGGATTTTATGAAAGAAACCTTCATGACTCCGTCTTTATAGACAGCTTCAGGATCTTTTTT
>DAIEPN010000007.1 GCA_027348355.1 Chlamydiota bacterium
AAGTAAAAATATTTTTCTACGTAAATGGTATTTTACTATTACTTCTTTGCTCTGTTGCGCAGAGCTTTTTGCCAAACCACATGGAATGCGTGCTAAACATGGGCATGCAAAAATCACAAATGACACTGGATCAGAATTGCACATTGAGGCCGGAGATAAAGCGATTTTGGAATGGGAAAGCTTTTCCATAGGTAAATCTGAAAAAACGGTTTTTGTCCAACCAGGAAAGCATTCTGTTGTGCTTAATCGCGTAGTTACCAAAAATCCAAGTGATATTTTAGGGACTTTAGAAGCTAACGGACGGGTGTATTTGATCAATCCTAATGGGATTTTAGTCGGGAAGGATGCGTATATCAATGTCTCGGGGTTCCTTGCCTCAACTTTAGATATTTTAGATGAAAACGCTTTTCTAAAGGGAGACACGTTTGCTTTTGAAGGACGTTCTACAAATGCGGTTGTAAACAGAGGGAATATTAAAGCTATAGAAGGAGATGTATTTTTAATCGGCAGATACGTCAAAAATGAAGGAAGTATTGAAGCTCAAAACGGCGTGGTAGGATTGGCTGTTGGTAGAGAAGTCCTTCTACAACTAAAAGATGGCGATCGCCGTATTTATATTCGTCCTAAAGAAGAGAAGGAAGCCTTGGAGGGAATAGGGGCAGAAAATAGTGGAACGATCAATGCCTCTCAAGCGATATTGGATGCAGAGGGCAGTCTATATAATCTTGCGATCAGGGACATTAAACCGAACGATGCCAGTACATTCACAATAAAAGCTGGGAGAATTTATCTTTCCGCAGAAGGTGGTAAAGCTCAATTAGGGGGAGTGCTAGTTGCTAAGAATACAGATGGTTCCGGAGGAGAGATCAAAACTGTTGCCTCCGAAGTGGAAACAACCAGGCAATCTAAGTTTGACGTTTCTGGTGTAAATGGGGATGCCGGTAAAATCTATTTACATGGAAAAAATCTTTTATCGGTTTCTGGGACGATGAAAGCTGCGGGAGGAGATCAGAAGGGGAATGGAGGGATTATTGAGCTTGAAACGCAAGGAATCTTAGATTTTAAAGCAAATAATGTCGACATGAAGGCGCCTTTTGGGGAAGTTGGAAATTTAATTTTTCGAGCTCCAGACATAAGAATTTCATCTGAAAAATCTTCGTCAATTTCCATACTTACTACAGCATTTGTACAAAAAGCACTTTTACACAGCAATATATCGATCTATTCCGGAAAAAACATTTCTCTTATTGAGGGCATAGATTGGGATTCTTCTAAAACTGCACAATCAGCAACTACTCTTTTTCTTAAAGCCTCTGAGGCTATTTATCTTGGCCGTGAGAAAAGCACTCGTCCTACTTATCTGATTTCCTCTAATTTACATGCTGCTGGAAAAACAGTATTCTCTCTAGAGGCTCCTAAGGTGTTCATTGGAAATCAAGAAAGCGGAAATCTTTCTTCTCTAAACCCAAAAAGCGGCGATATAAGAGTTGTGACATCCTTTCTAGGAGTGTACGGAGGTGTAGGGGATACGCAAAAATCGGATACTTCAGCCAAAATTTTTGCAAATGATGGAAATATTTTTATTGATACATTTAAAGATAGTGCGTTGCACATTGAACTTAAGGCCGGATCCGGCCCTATTTCCCCTGTTGAAATTGCTACCAACAAAGGAAATATATGGATTAATACGTTAGGTAATGCAGCAGAGGGATCTCTTGCTGTTTTAGCAGGTAGTGGAGATAATTCTGGTGCAAGGATAGCGACAATTTATGGTGGTAATGTGGAGTCGTGGCTTCCTAGTAATTCCAATTATCTTATTCAGGGAGGAAATAGCAGTAATATAGGTTCTGCACAGATCGTTGCTGCTGTTGAAGACGGTAGTAAAGGTTCTGTCAAATTGTATGGAAAAAACTATACTCTTGCAGCAGGGACTGGATCAGGAGATGTCAGGGCAAGAATCAGTGGTGATGTAGCTTCTAAATCGAAAGATGCAGTGTTTATCAAAATGAATGGAACACTTGCGATGGAGTCGGGAATGAATCAAGCTAAAGATAGCAGAGTTATGATTCAAGCGCTAGGTGGAGGTGATTTACATTTGGAGACAGAGGATCAGGGAAGAATTAATCTCCAAATAAAAGGTGGCGGTGGCGATAATTCAGCTGCGATTATCGAAACCAAAAATGGAGGAAACATTCACGTCAATGAAGAGAACAAAGCAAAAGAAGGTAATATACACTTTGAAGCGGGAAGTGGAAAACAATCTTCAGTTCGAGTCTTTGCCAATGACGGCGGTGATATTGCTCTAAATATGCCTTTAACAACGAGCTATGCTCTTAAAGGGGGAAATGAGGTTTTTAAAGATGGCGAAACGATTACTCCAATAGACTCCTCCGTTCTTATTTCAACACAGAAAGGGCAAATTTTCCTTCAAGGTAAAGAACTTCTGCTAGCTGGTGGTGCCGTAGGTGGTGGTAACGCTGCTAAGGTGATCAATGATAATGGGGGCATTACATTGAAATTTACTAATACTTTGAAATTGGAATCAGGTAGTCATAAGGGCTCTGATGCCGTGATTCGCTCCTATGGGCCTTTAGAGATTTATGCTTCTGGTGACATTCTTCTTCAAGCTTCTGAAGAAGGGATGGCTTTGCTACAAAGCTTTGGAGCTGGAAACATTATTGCCGGAAATTCAATTGGGCTTAATGGTGATAACGGAGGGAAAGCTTGTATACAAAATGCGGCAGGAAAAAATCCCGGAAAAGGGAAGCTTCACATAGAAGCTGGACGTGATGTGAATCTACAGGGTTCTTCCATTATACAAAATCTTGCAGACGAAATTGTCATAGTCTCAGGAGAGAACACGATAGTAGGCTCCAAGAGTGTGATTAAAAGTGGAGAGGGCATTACTTTTATTGTCGACAAACAGTCCTATACTTCGGGGCTTTATAAATTCGGCCTTACCGTTGAACCAGGAGCTGATGTAGATGGTCCTATAGGTAAAGTACATCTTTTTACCTCTAAACGTTCTCTCAATTCGATCCCTTTATATATGAGAACTTTTGAAAAACATGGATCACATTATCCAAACGAATATAAAGGGGAAGAAAACTATGTACTTCACTATAGAATAGTTGATGATTCTGAATCAGAACGTGTCGTGATCTGGAATTTAGTCAATGTTCTCAATAGCCAGCTTTTTTATAACCTCTACAACCAATATGATGATATCTATCACCGCAAAATTGAATTTAGCATTGCGGATCAGCTTTTTTCTCCTTGGAAGGATCTATACGGTATCAAACGTAAAAGCAGATTTCAATTTACTTACGGTTTGCCAGGCGATAAATAATTCTATCAAAGCGTATCGTCCTTAAAAAACTCTTTTTAAGGACGCCTTCTGATCATTCTATCTTACTTTTGTCGGTTAGCTTTATTTCTTGATCTTGCTTTCCAATCATGGAACTTTTGTAGATGGGTCATATCTCAAAATTGAAAAAGAAGAATCCTGAAAACTTTTGGATCATCAATGCAGGCTTTAGCAATTTTTCTGGATCTTGGATAAATTTTGTTGTGTGCAACAAACTCCTCTTCATTGAGGGATGAAGAGGTTAGCTTGTCGTATTTTGAATTTTGCTGAAGTCGACCAATTTTTCAAAATGTGCGTAGATTTTTTGAAGAAGCGCAATTCGGTTATTTCGGATCTCCATGTCGTCTGCTAATATCTTCACCTTTTCAAATAAATCAGCAAGTAGTGGCTGGAGTGTTGCTAAAAGAGAAAATGCTTTCACGTAATCTTTCTCTGAATACACTTTTTCCCACTGTGGATCGATCTCATGTAATTTGGCGACTAAGGCCTTTTCGCTCGGCTCTATCATTTTTTTGGGATCAAAATCAAGGGGCTCATTTTTCTCTGTTTGCCCTTTTACCCGTTTGTATACTTCATAGAGTTTGCCAAAGTCCGTAGCCTTTCTAAAATTGTGCAGAGCTTTACACCTACAGAGTAAGTCATACGGATCAAAGTCATTTTTAGAGAAAGCCGCTTCGATCTCTTCTTTTCCAAAGCCATATTCTTCGAAAACAGACTTGATACGACTTTTCATGAAAGTGAGAATTTCAGAAATAATCTGACTTCTTTGTGTAGCATCTTGTAAAACAGAAAATAGAGAAGAAGAGCGTTCTAAGACCATTTTTAAAGAAATACTTTTTTTAGCTTCGATAAGCATTCGAATAATCCCGATCGTTTGTCTGCGGAGCGCATAAGGATCACTAGAAGAAGAGGGTTTTAAATTAACGCAGTAGTAACCAAGTAGATTATCGATCTTATCTGCAAGGCTTATAATAACTCCTGTACTCGTCTTCGGAATGGGACCATTTTCAGCTTTCGGCATCCAATGCTCAAAAATAGCTTCCGCTACCTCTCTTTCTTCATTTTGGGCTTTTGCGTAGTACATTCCTATGATCCCCTGTAATTCAGGGAATTCACCAACCAGAGCAGATGCCAGATCCGACTTACAAAGAGTTGCAGCTCTCATAATTGTATCAAGTTTACCAATCCCTAAAATTTCATGGAGGATAGCAGCATGTTTTTTAATTCTTTGAATCTTATCATACATGCTTCCAAGCTGCTTTTGGAAAGTCATACTGCGTAGTTTTTCGTTAAACTTCTCGAGTGGGATTTTTACATCTTGTTCATACATGAACACGCCATCAGAAAGCCTTGCAGAAAGAACTCTTTCATTTCCTTGCTTGATCAGCTCATTTGGTGTATTGTCCGCTGTAATGATGAAGACATTTTTTAGTGTTTTATCGTCTTTAGCTATAGGGAAATACTTTTGATGCTCGACCATTTCTGAGGTGAGCACTTCTAAAGGAGCATGCAAAAATTTTTCTGAAAAAGTTCCGGAAAGGCAATGTGGCCACTCACAAAGATGTACAACTTGCGCTAGCACTTTTTCCTCATCAAGAACGTGTCCATCAAGTGTTTTTTCAAGTTGTCTTAGTTGAGAAATGATGCTTTTTTTTCTTTCGCTGCTATCTACAAGAACATAGTGTTTTTTCAATGCTTCGATATACTCCAGACAATCGGTTAGATCGAACTTAATAGGACAAAGCTGCATATGACCAAAAGAGAATCGATCCGACTTAATCGGTCCAAAAGAGAAGGGAACAATCTCTTTTCCTAAAAGGCAAACGATCCAATGAATAGGCCTTGCGTAGGAAATATCTAGATCTGCCCATTGCATTTTCTTGGGGAAGCTGAGTTCAGAAAGCAATTTGGGGAGTTTGTCGCTAAGAAGTTTGCTTGTTGAAATTCCAGGTTTGTTTATTGTCCCTAAAAGGTATTCCGTGTCTTTAAGAGAGGTAATTTGAACTGCTGGATTTTTCTTATCTCTGGTTTGTTGTAGATTTTGAGCAGCCACGCCAATTGATTTAAAAAAACCTTCTCCTTGTGCTGTAAGATTTCCTTGGACGTCAAATGCCATGGAAATCGCTGGGCCTCTTTTTTCTAAGAGAGTGCTTTTTGTGCCCTCCGATAGCTTTTCTACATAAACTGCAAGCCTTCTGGGAGTTCCATACGTTTTGATAGACTGATACGAAAGTTCATGTTCGTCGAGAAGTTTTTTGATTTTATTTTGTAGTTCATTGCAACCAATTGGAACAAAAGTAGCTGGTAATTGTTCGGAGCCGATCTCTAGAAGAAAATCACTTTTTTTCTCAGGATCATAAGGTGTATCCTGTATAATCTGAATTGTTTCTTCAGCTAAAGACACATTTTTTTTCGAAAGAAGGGGAAATCCTAGTTTTTCTCTTGATGCGATATATTCTACAGCAATGAGCCTTGCTAAGTCTCGAATCCTTGCAATATAGCCAGTACGCTCCGTCACAGAAATAGCGCCCCTTGCATCTAAAATGTTGAATGCGTGGGATGCTTTCATAACAAAATCATAGGCGGGGATCGGCAGTTTTTCTTGAATCAGCTTTTGCGCTTCTTTTTCAAAATCATCGAAATGACGAAGCCACATTTCTGTAGAGGCTTTTTCAAAATTGTATGTACTCCATTCAATTTCATTTTCTTTAGAGAGATCTCCTAAGGTTAGCTCTTCATTCCAGCGGATGTCAAAGATGCTGCTTACATTTTGGATGTACATGGCAAGGCGTTCTAGTCCATACGTGATTTCCACGCTTATCGGCTTTAAAGGCAGGCTTCCCATGGCTTGGAAAAAGGTGAACTGCGTAATTTCCATTCCATCCATCCACACTTCCCATCCAAGGCCCCAAGCGCCGAGTGTAGGCCCTTCCCAATCATCGTGGACAAAACGAATATCATGATCTTCCAAGGAAATTCCAAGTGCTTTGAGAGACTCTAGATAGATATTTTGGATATCTAACGGAGAAGGTTTGATGATCACTTGGTATTGATGAAACAAATGCACCCTGTTAGGATTTTCTCCGTATCTTCCGTCTTTTGGCCTTCTGCATGGTTCTACATAGGCGGTGCTATAGGGTTCAGGACCTAGACAGCGCAAGAAAGTGGCCGGATTAAATGTTCCCGCTCCCATTTCTAAGTCGTGTCCTTGCTGGATAATACAGCCTTGTTTTTCCCAAAATGCAGAAAGTCTAGAGATAATTTCTTGAAAAGTGATCATTTGTTTTACAAATTTGATTGAATGTTAGCCTTAAATTTTCGCTTGAGAAGACTTTCTTTTCAATGGGTTTTTCTAGAAAGAAGGATAGAATTTTAAAAATGAAGAAAAGAGCAGCCTAAAAGGCTGCTCTTAAAAGAGAGTTATACGCTTTTGCTATTCCAAACTTGGGATAGGAAAACAGAAGCTACGTTTCTATAGTTTTCTGTGTGGTTATAGAGAGCGTAGCCAGCAAGTGCTGCAAGAGCAATTTGAGAGAAACCTTTTACAATGGACCCGGCAACTTGCAAGTTAGACGGATTATCATAGGAATAGACCGTAAATTTTCCCTGAATTTTGTTTTTGTGTATATCGGTTGAATCACGTGGGATTTCACTAGTTGAATTATAGATATTGCTTGCACCGTTAAAAGCAAGTTTTGCAATTGCGTATGCGCTTACAGCAATAAATGCTGTATGAGGAACAACTTCTTTTACAGCAAAAAATGTAGGAACTTGTCTTTCACCAACTGACATCAAGTAGTCAGATGAAGAGAGGAACCGGGTTACGACTTCTTTTGCTGAAGAAATAGTTTCTTTTGAAAAAACTGCTTCCAAAGCTGAATTAAAAAATGATGATACGCTTGATGCTCTTCCAATTTCTGCTGACATAGATTTTCTCCTTTAAAATAAAAGGGGAAATTTTACATTGAGAATGTTTTTAAAACAATGAAAAGATGGTTTTTTTAGAAATCTTATTTTAAATATTTTCTTATCTATTTCTATATGGTTTTTATTCATAATAGTTTTCAAGAGGGAGGAGATATAAGAATAGCTGTTCAATTGCTTTTTAGGATTTCGATCTTCTATTTTCTCCAAGCCTGAGATAGAAAAATAGAGATTATTGTTCTATGAACCTCTATACTATCATAGACAATAAATCCTAAAGAACAAGCGGTTCCGATTTGAGATACGCCTTTAAGGATTACGATACTTTTAATAAGACAAGCCTTTTTCGACTCCATCGATGCGTAGTCAAATCCACTGCGTTTTCCGTTGAACCAATCATCTTGATTCACAATACTATCTACTCCAATACACGCAAGTTTTGCTATTACATAAGCGCTAATTCCTAAGAATGCGGCATTCACACTCCCATGTTTTATAGCCAAAAGAGAGAATGATTTTTTTCCGCGTACTTCCGTAAAGGAAATCTTTTGGCTATAGACAAAGCCTCCTGCTATGGCGATTCCGAGTTGAGCAAAACCTGTAAGAGCAAAGAGAGCTACTTTTTTTGGAGCGGGATGGTTATATTCATAAGGTTCTAGTATTACGTCATCTGGATTTAAAATCTTTTGGATCCCTAGGAAAGCAAGTTTTGTGATTGCGTAAGCGCCAATTCCTAAAATAGCTGCGCGGACGCTTACTTCTGCAGCTAAAAGTGTAGGGGCTCTTCTCCCGCCGACTGTTATGAGGTAATCTGAAGAAGTTAGAAAGCTTGTCACTAACTTTTTTGCTGCAGAAGTAGTTTCTTTGGTAAAAAATGATTGTAGGGGAGGGTAAAAGAAACATGCGGCAGTTTTGTTTATTGTATTTGTATTCATAGCCCTCTTTTTGTTTTAATTTGAATAAATAATTTAACAAAACTGTGTTTATTTGTAAAATTGCTTATTTTTTTAATTGCGAATTGATTGATTAAATTATTTTTATATATGAATGATTCAAGAAAAAAATTTCCTTATCTTGTGCGCTAACCATCTATTCTGGTATACTATTCTCTTAAAGAAAAGATTTTAGGTGGATATGAAGAGTTTATGCGGGGTTCTTCCGGAAGAGTTTGCGCAGTGGATGGCATCGCAAGATGAAAAGCCTTTTCGAGCTTCTCAAGTAATGCAGTGGCTTTATCAAAAAGGGGCGACTTCGATCGAACAGATGACAGATCTTTCCAAAGACTTTAGAAAGAAGCTGTCTGAAAATTTTTTTCTATCTCATCTTCGTTTACAAAAGATGGTTGATTCCAAAGAAGGGGAGACTACTAAGTTTCTGTGGGAGCTTTCTGATGGGAAACTTGTAGAATCGGTTCTGATCCGTTCTGGGGATCGGAGAACGGTTTGTGTTTCTTCTCAAGTAGGGTGCCCCGCTAGATGTGCTTTTTGCGCTTCAGGAAAAGAGGGTTTGCTACGTAATTTAGATGCATCAGAAATCGTCGAACAAGTCTATCTTATTGATCGTCATTTGAAAGAGAAGAATGAAAGAGTATCTCATATCGTTTATATGGGAATGGGCGAACCTTTAGAAAACTACGAAAATGTAAAAAAATCGATCTCTATTTTGATTCATCCGCAAGGACTCAATATTTCTCAAAGAAGGATTACGGTTTCTACTGTGGGTGTCATTGAGGGGATTAAAAAACTGGCTGAAGAAAAATTTACGGTAAACTTAGTTCTCTCTCTTCACGCTCCAAACCAGCATATCCGTAAAAAGATTATTCCTTACGCTAGAAAATATGCTCTTGAAGATATTTTGGCTGCGATGATCTCCTTTGGAAGAACCACCAAAAGAGATATTACTTATGAGTACACTCTGCTTTCTGGGATCAATGATGGGAGATAGCATGCGGAGGAGCTTGCAAAATTGCTAGCTAAGCAGCAGTGTACTGTAAATCTCATCCCTTATAATCCGGTGGATGGTCTTAATTTACGCAGACCTGAAAAAGAGGCGATCGAAGAATTTAGAGAAATTTTAGTAGACTCTGGAATTAACACTACTTGGCGCTATACGAAAGGGAAAGATATTGCAGCCGCTTGCGGGCAGTTAGCTTTGCAGAAAAAAACTGCTCTTGCAGTGATTTAATGTAACATTTTTCTTGGAAGTTATTATAGAAATGTCCCCAACGGTTTTTTAACATGTTCTTAGCGCGGTGATTTGCCTAGTAAGATTCAAGTAACACATGCTGAAGGTCAGGGCAGTACGCGCAAGTAGGAAAAGAGAGAGAGAGCCCTCTATAGAGGTCTTGATTAAACTATCAAAGCGCTAAGCGAGACAGGGCAAAAGCCCAGTCTCAAGAAATGCAATTAAGTCAATATTGGCGATGCGATTATCTTATCTCTCAGAACATTGAAATTGTGAAACTAAACTAGATGAAACGTTGGCCAAGGCACTGTTTAAGTCTGCGGTTCAAAGTCGTCCCGAATCCTCCTTTCCAAGTCTATTTTATTTTAAAAAAATTCTTTTTTTTACTAAGAGACTAGGCAAAATTGGCAGAAAAGATTATTATTTGCTGAATTGCTTAGGAGAAAGTTGTTTTGAATATTGCTCTTTCTTTGACCTTAGTACGGGTATTTCTTAGTCCGATCTTTTTAATTCTCTATATGTATTATGATGCATTGGGAATTTCTTTGATCTTCCTTCCTTATATTTTGCTGTTGCTCACAGGGGTTTCAGAGCTATCTGATTTATTTGATGGGTTTTTTGCAAGAAGGCGTAATCAAGTTACTGCCTTAGGCAAGCTTTTAGATCCTATGGCGGACAGTATTTTTCGACTTTCTATGTTGTTTACTTTTACTCAAGGGATTGTAAAGCTTCCACTTTTACTTGTTCTTGTCTTTTTTTATCGTGATTCCATCATCAGTACTTTGAGGACGCTTTGCGCTTTAAGGGGGGTGGCTCTTGCTGCTAGAACGAGCGGAAAAATTAAGGCGGTGATCCAAGCTTGTGTAGCTCTTTTTATTTTAGTTATGTTGATCCCGTATTCGCTAGGGTATTTAGAATTAGGGATGCTAAGAGGAATTAGTTTTTACTTAGTTCTTCTTGCAGCTGTTTACACGGTCTATTCAGGTGTAGAGTACGTGTATGCAAATCGACTTTATATTAAGAACGCGCTTTCTTAGAGGTGAGAAGCTCATAAATTTCCACATATTTTGGTGCACAGCTTCTCCAACTAAAATCAATTGCCATAGCTTGCTGCATGATTTGATGCCATTTTTGCGGATTTTTAGTGCAGCATTCCATGGCCCTGTCTAAGGCCCAGTCTATCCCCTTATTATCGGGATATTCGAAAGTAAAGCCGTTTCGTTTTGTTTC
>DAIEPN010000010.1 GCA_027348355.1 Chlamydiota bacterium
GATTGGAATGAGGCGTGCACAGGGAATTGATGGGGCCATTAGTGCGAGCAGGGCAGCTTTCATTGGTGGATGCGAATCTACCTCCCATTTACTCGCAGGGCAGCTCTTTGGAATCCCTGTAAAAGGGACGCAAGCACATAGTTGGGTTATGGCCTTTTCTAAGGAAGAAGATTCATTTCAAGCCTTTTCGGAGGTTTTCCCTGATAGTTCCGTTTTTCTTATTGATACCTATGATTCTCTAAAGGGGGTAGAAAAAGCTATCCGGGTTGCGAAAAAGATGAGAAGTTCTCATCATGAACTTATTGGAGTCAGGTTAGATTCAGGGGATTTGGTAGTGTTAAGCCAAAAAATCCGCAAAAAGCTCGATGAGGCGGGATTCAAAAACGTATCGATTATGGCAAGTAATGAGTTTGATGAATTTTTGATAGAGGATTGTAAGCGCTCTGGCGGTAAGATCAATGTTTGGGGAGTGGGAACTCATCTAATGACAGGGGGGAGACAGTCTGCATTGGATGGAGTTTATAAACTCGCAGCTCTCCGAGATCCCGGTAAATCTTGGGAGTACAAGCTTAAAGTGTCCGACCAGGTTACAAAAACCACAGACCCGGGAATTTTACAAGTCCGTAGATTTATATCAGAAAATGGATATATTGCCGATATGGTCTACAATATAGAAAGTCCTCTAGTAGAGGAGAACACTATGATTGAATTTGGATTAGGGAAAAAGAAAAAAGAAATTAAAAAGGGACAACCTTACATTGACCTTTTACAAAAAGTATTTTCTCAAGGTTCTTTGGTTTATAAAAAGCCCTCTTTACAAGTGCTTCAAAAAAGGACCTTCCAAGAATTAGCGAAATTTCCCAAGGGGATACGTGAGCTTATAGACACCGAACCTTATTTTTGTGGCTTAGAAGAAGGTTTGTATAAGAAAAAAATTCAGCTCATTAAAGAGAATACAAAAGCTTAGGAAAAATATGAAAGCTCTTTTGATTGTAGATATGGAAAATGATTTTATGCCGTCAGGCCGTTTAGGCGTGACCGGAGCTGATGAAATCATTCCCCTTATCAACCAGCTTTCTGAAAAGTTTTCCTTAGTCTTGGCATGTTTGGATTTTCATCCTAAAAATCATGTAAGTTTTGCAAGCAATCATACAGGAAGAAAGATAGGCGATGTGATAGAAATTGGTGGGATCAAACAAATTCTCTGGCCAGAGCATTGTATAGAGAATACGTATGGAAGTGAAATCGTAAAAGGATTAAGAAAGGAGAAAATAGCCGCTTATTTTTATAAGGGCTGGGATCCCGAAATAGATAGCTATAGCGCTTTTTTTGATAATGCTAGGAAGAAAGATACAGGTCTTGAGAAATATCTGCATTCTAAAGGGGTCACAGAAATTTACTTAGTGGGGCTCGCGACAGAGTACTGTGTTTTATATTCTGCGCTTGATGCAATTGAACTTGGGTTTTCTACTTTTGTCGTTGAAGATGCTTGCAGAGCTATTAACTTGCATCCCGATGATGAAAAAAAGGCAATAGCATCAATGATGCAAAAAGGGGTAGTAATTACAAAAACAGCACAAGTGGAACAAACGTTATGAAAATGTTAAATTTTGTGAATTCAGAGTTTCTTCAAACACAATCTTCTATGGATTTTAAGATTGTCTGTTTATGTATTTTTGTACTAGCTGTTCTCCATACCTTATTTGCAAATTTTTTTACAAAATGGTCGGAGAAAATTGCAGAGAGAACACCAGTACTAAAAGAGGGAAGAAAATGCAAGATTGCAAAGAATTTCTCGTCCGAGATTTTACGGTTTCTTGGAGAAGTAGAAGTGGTTTTTGGACTTTGGGTCATTCCACTTCTTTTTGCAATTATGTATTTTTATAGTTGGCC
>DAIEPN010000014.1 GCA_027348355.1 Chlamydiota bacterium
GAGGTTTTGTTTCGCGTATGATTTGATGATCTGCGTCATATTCATACGAGATTTTGGCATCGTTTGGCAACTGTACTTCCGTCAAGTTGCCAATTGAATCATATTGATAAGCCACTTTACGCCCGTCTTTCGAAGAAGCAATTTCAGAAATTTTTCTTTGATAGTTATAGGAAAATCGTAGGGAGGATCCATTCGGATTTTCAATACGTATAAGAGCGTTATCCTTATAAAAAAAAGTCAGCGTATTCCCTGAAACATTAGTCCACGTTTGTAAAAAATTGTTTTCAAAAACTCTTTTCGACCCATCAGAGCCGTAAAGAATTTTCTTCTCTATTTTGTCCTCAATAGCAGTCACAATATGGGCATGAAAAGGATTGGCGGTACTGCCAACCCCATTTTTCGTAAAATTGCATAGATCAGGATTATCTTCAGGCAGAACTTCCCATTTGGTTCCATCCCTGTTCTTTCTATACACAATGGTCGTGCCGTCCATTTCAGCTACGTACACTAGATCATCATCTTCTTCAAGGAAAGGGTTCAGGCTTAGCTTCCACCCCATCCCAAGAATTCCCCAGGCAGGGTTTTGATTATTGTAGTTACGGCGTATTTCTAATAGAAAGGAACCGGGAAGCGTAAGATCTACTTCGTCGATATAAAAGGCTCCGGTTACTACATCGACCGGATCCCCTACGCCATTTGAAATTGGTTTATGATCTAGCCTAACATCCGATTTGACATTTAGAAAAAAGAGAGGAAGCTCTTTCTGCCTTATCTCGGAAGGTTTTGCAAGCAGCTTAGATCCCGGCGCAACAGATTCTAGAGAAGACCGTTTATGATCTGAAGAAAGAGGTTTGGCACCGGGAATATTTAAACTAGTATTAGAATTGCTAGGAGTAACCATCAATTGCCGGGAGGTGGTTTTTTGCGAAGGAACAGGATTTCTCAAAACAGAAGCAGTTCTTCCTGAAGCATTTGCCCCATTGCTTCCGACTAATTCAACCGGTTTCTTCAATATGTTACCGGCACTGCCTCCGGAAGAAAAGGAAATCGGTTTTCCATATTCTTTTAGCTTAATTGAAATGAGTTGTGGGGTCTCTTTTCTTTGAAAAGTTCCCGGTTTTGTGAGAACCGAAGAGTCCCCTAACACTCCTCCCCGAGAATTTCTAAATTGATTTACACGCAGATCTACAGATTTGATAAATTGACTTGTCAGTTCGGTCCGGTTTACCATAGCAGCTTTTGCAGTACTGCTCATCAAACTGAAGTTGCTATTGAAATTTTTGATTCCGGGATTCACATTTGTATGCTTACTACCAAGTAAAGGTGGAATATTTAGGCAAGGGATTGAAGAAATGTTTGGCGCAGAACTTTTAGGCATGTTTATGACGGAATTTCGCTGGCTTGCTAACGAACTTCCGTTATTATTTGCCCCCCCTGAACCGGACCTTCCGGAGCCTGCTCCTCCATGAAGCACTCTTGTATCATCCGAGATTAAAGAGCTGCTTTTTGAGGAATGAACTACAAGAGTAGCTATTCCTCTATAGGAAGGAGTTGAGGGAGCTCTTGCATGCAAGGCATTTCCATCTTGGCTGGATATCAACGAGGGAGTCATGAAGGCATATACATGCTCTCCTTCCAAATCTGCTAATTCACTACCGAAAACACTTGCTAACTCATCCCATTGCTCCTTCCCGTATTTCCTGACTTGATCAAGATCCAGTTCCTTGAGATGAGGAAAATGAAGTTCTTTCGCTTTTTCGGAATGCTTGTTTAAATCTAAAAAATTCTGCTGCCTAAGGCTTAGAAATCCAGTTCCCTCAAGTCCTTGTTTTTGATGCTCGAGGTGAGCTAATTGGAGAAGTTTTACAGCCGATACGGCGTAAGGGTCGAAAAAAACTTCTCGTAAAATCTGATGTTCCTTAGACGACCGGTCTACACAATCAAGCGCCATACATTGCTTCTCGGCATCGGAAAGAACGGATGTGGATTTAGACGTAATCCAAAGCATATCGACTTGAGGAACTTCCTTTGATTCTCCTTTTCCCTGTTCATTGGAGGAATCCGAAGAGATCTTGGTAAGCCCAAAAGCAAAGATTGTCTTAGGGGTAACTTTATGTAAAGCTGCCAATACTTCTTTGGTTTTACAACACTTTTCAAAATATGCATTACCTACAAAAGAAAGGCGTGCCTGTACGTTCCTTACTTCATCATCTTCCTCTGTAAATCGAGTAAAATAAAGAGAAGTTTTTTCCGAGCTTATTCCTCCGAAATGAAAACATAATACAGCTTTCTCCCCTTGACCTATGGATAAAGTCTGTATTTCCTGAGATATTTCATTTCTTGAAGTTGTATTGTAGAAAGCTTTGATCTGAATCGTGTGATCTGTAGAGTCTAAAGGCAAAGCCCGGTCTGCTTCTGAACCAAAGTGGAAACGAAGACTGTGATCAGCGGCTTCCTTGTCAGGAAACTGAATAAAAAACGTATCATCTAAATCTGCAAAAGCAAGCTCTGTTTTCTGAGTTTTTACCGGATTCTCTACAGAAGATATTTCCAGGCGTATTTTGGCAAAAAGAGTTTTCTCCTTATCCAAGTTTGCTAAAGTTCGAAAATCTCCGTCCACAGATGGACTAGGAAAATCTTCCCAAGAATAATACTGCTTTTTAAGGAGGGTCCGATGAAGCCCTA
>DAIEPN010000051.1 GCA_027348355.1 Chlamydiota bacterium
TACCTACTTGGAATTGGTTTATAGCAACTAAAAAAGAGGAGCATGGAATTAATGAATAATTATGAAGATTTTATCATCCATGTAATGAAGTATTTAGAGAGTCGAGAGCATGAAGAGATAAAAGGCAGAAAAGTTTTCAAGTGGCTTGCCGATCAAAGACTCTACGATGAAGCTGAAAATCTATTAAGCAATTTAGTTGTATATAGCGTAAAATCTATATATTGAATTATTTTACTATACGCTTGTTAAGTAGTTTATGATAAGAAAATGAATCTTTTGTAGTAAAATGTTTATTTTAGGGCTTTACGGATTCGATAATAGGGATATACTGATTATATCAAGGTTAGCTGGAACCTATAAATCGAGTAAGGAGATTGATATGGAAAAGCTTACGAAGATTGAAGCTCTGAACCTAATGACAAAAATCAATCAATCTAACCACGAAAAAAAGCCTTATGTCCGAGTAGATGAAAGAAAAGAATGGATCAAGGAAATTGAAGATAGTCCTTATACTCTATATAGTTTTGTAAAAGTATATAGCAAAACTTGGAGCCGAAGGATTTGCAAACTTGTCGATGCTGGTGGCAAGTATTACAATCTGCGCGAAGCTCGAAAGATTCTTTCCGCTTAACATCTGTATAGTAAAAATGATCTAAAAAAGCAAAAATAATCAGAAAATGTGTCGAATAATAGTTTTAATTCCCTAAAAAGGGTTTATACTATTATTAAGTTGATTGATAGGGGGACGGTATGAAACAGTATCAGGGTTATCGAGTTCAGGATTCTACTATGGTAAAAATTGAAAAATTTATAGCAGATGGATGGGACGTTATTGTGGGAAATACCCGCCCTAAAAATCAGAAAACTATATATGGAAAAATAAATCATGTATTACTCTCCAGAGTAAACAGTCGTTATCATGGAAAATGTATTCGTACTATATGGGCAGTAAAATAAATGAAATCCAAAATCAATACCGATTGCCAACGTCGTATCCTAAGGGGCTGTGCAGGATGCCCGGCCCTAGGTCTATGTTCACAGATTGCCAAGAAGGCAAAGGAAGGTGAGAAATGAGTGCAAATGTAGAAACCTGCTTTCTTTTCAAACAGCCAGCATGGCATGGGCTTGGGACAATCGTCCAAGATGCCCCAACTTCTCTTGATGCTCTCAGGCTTGCCCAACTTGATTGGGATGTAATTCCCGAGCCAGTTTTTCTCAAAGATGGTTCGGAAGTGCCCGAGACAGTAGTCAATATTCGTTCCTCGGATCATTCCATTCTCGGCGTCGTTTCAGATCATTATAAAATCGTGCAGAATCGAGAAGCTTTTTCTTTCATCGATGGTCTTCTCGAATCAGATATAGAAAAAGTCACTTTTGAATCTGCCGGAGCATTGAACCACGGAAAAAGAGTATGGATGCTTGCTCACCTTCCTGCAAAGAAAATCCTAGGGGATGATATTGTTCCTTATCTCGTTTTCACTAATTCCCACGATGGAAGCCAAGCTATTACTGCTGCCCTTACTCCAACTCGCGTGGTCTGCCAAAACACTTTGACATTGGCCTTGAATAATGCTAAGCGATCTTGGTCGATCCGTCACATGGGAGATATGGAAGGGAAGAAAAAGGATGCAGCTATTACTCTCGGCCTTGCTACGAAATATATGGAAAACATGAATATCAAGGCTGAAGAATACCAACAAAAGAAAATCACAAAAAAGATGCTTCAGGAAATCATTGACATGGTTTTCCCGATGGATGAGGAAGACACTGAAAGGGCAAAAAATAATGTATCAACACTTAGGAATCAATTTATGAATATCTATTCCGAAGCAAAGGACTTGAAAAAGTTTTCTGGGGATGCTTGGGGAGTATACAATGCCTTCGGAGATTTTGCTTCCCATATCCAGCCCCTACGCCTTACCAAGACATATCAGGAAAAGCTTTTTACTTCTTTCATTGACGGTAACAAAATCCTAAAGGTAGCTCAGGAGGCTATCGAAAAAGTAGCATAGTAATATAATCCGGGTGTGGTGAAATTGGCAGACACAGCGGTTTTAAGCTCCGCTGCCGTAAGGCGTGGGGGTTCAAGTCCCTTCACCCGGACATAGGTTTAATTGATAGGAGGTTTTGATTATGAGCAGGACATATGTTCATCGGCCAATGCGACTAGAATTGAACGAAGAAGGTGTTGCCGATCCTTGGAAACAAGAATATTCAAAGCGTTATCCTTCTCCTAAAGACAAAATAAAAGTGAAGTATGATAAAAGAAAAATCCGACATGCATTGATCGATGAAGAAGAAACAGCATTGATAAATGCCATTACCCATTTTAAAGGGCATATTGAAGCCAGGAATAGGTATTGGTAATGGCTTATTTAGAATTGATTCAATATTTTTCAAAATTTAGGCAAGGAAAAATGTCTAAACTTGAATTAGGATTTGCCATAGCATTGTGGCAAGAATCAATCAGAGATTTTACTAAGGAATGAATCATGGGCAGGCCAAAAGGTTCTAAAAATGTAAAAGGAATTATTGAACCTAAAGGCTTATCTGCAAAGGAAAGGGCAGTAGTCATAATTGGATATGGTTTTGAGAAAGGAGATAAATGGCCTTTACCTATTTTTAAAAGTGAAAAAGATTCATTTCGAGGAAAATTGTATCAGACAGTAAATGAAGCTAAGGAGGCAATGAAATGAAATTGAAGACAATTATTATCATGCTTCTTAATTTGCTTATTGATCCTCACCCTGAAAAAGATGAAAGCCACGCAAAATCGAGGGGGCAGTAAAATGAATCAAAATACAAAGTTCATTAAGCAGGCCGAAACAAAAATATCATTCAATAC
>DAIEPN010000052.1 GCA_027348355.1 Chlamydiota bacterium
TTTTTTACTTGATCTTGCTAAATTTGCCATTCCAGTCTATTGGATCGATGAGTCCTCTCAAATGATTCTTCAATACATCCCAAGAGCAGAAAAAGATTCAGGTATGTTCGTGCCACAAAAATCGATCCAAGATTTTTTAAAGGCCACATTTTTTGGGATCTATGGATCCAATCTCATCGAAGGAGATTTTGAAAAAGAGCTCACAGCCCTCCTTGAAGGTATTTTACAAATGAGGAAAGAGACAAATCATCCTCTTTTGCGTAAGGATACTCCTGTTGCTTTGGTCACAGGAGGGGGTCCTGGATCCATGGAACTTGGTAATCGCGTTGCAAAGTCTTTACAAATTTTATCTTGCGCAAACATCATCGATTTTCGTGGCAAAGAAAATGATGTGATCAATGAGCAAAAACAAAATCCTTATATCGATGCCAAAATGACGTATAGACTTGATAGGCTCGTAGAAAGACAAGCTGAATTCAACCTTGATTTTCCAATACTCCTCAGTGGTGGTATTGGAACCGACTTTGAATTTACTCTCGAAGAAGTTCGAAGGAAGGTGGGATCCTCCCCCCCTTCACCCGTTCTTCTTTTTGGCGAAAAAAAATATTGGCAAGAAAAAATCACTACAAGGTTCCAATGCAACCTAGCTGCAGGAACAATCAAAGGCTCTGAGTGGGTCAGCAACTGCTTTTACTGCATTCAGACTGCAAAGCAAGGATTAGAGATCTATCGCAAATTTTTCCAAGGAACTTTACCTATTGGGAAAAACGGGCCTGTCTTCCCTGAAGGATTTTGCGATACTTTTTAATCTAAATTTAAATAATTTTTTTGCAGATAATTTTTCTCTTTGTTTATAAGTGCGTTAACACAACAACTCTGATAGGCCGCCTTAAATGAAAATGAATAGTAAAATCGCATTGCTCCTCAAAACACTGGTCTGCGCCTCTCCATTAGTCATCTTTGCAGATCAAGGTGAAATTTCTTCCGATCTCCCAGTAGAAGATAAGGAAATTGCTCACGTAGGCCTAGAGACCTATCTCTTAACAAGAGCAGATAGTCTACCTGTAGAAAATTTCGAAGATGCCACTGATCCCTATCTAGAAGGATATATACAAGCTCTCATCGACATTCACTATAGTGAATTCGCTGTTTTGGTTACAGTCAAAGACCACAAAGTTACTCTTTCAAATTTACCAAAGAACGAACTCATTGCAAAGAGTATCGTGGAATTTGTTAAAGATATACCAGGTGTTAAATCTGTAGAAGTAGAAGAAAAACTTTCTGCAAAAGAAGAAGCTGCCAGAGCACTTTATATAGAAAGACCAAGAGTTAATGGAATATGGTTTCCGGAATCAACCGTTCTTTTCGTCCCACTTGTTGCAGATCCAAGACAACCAAGATATTCGATTGCGTATCGTGGAGGAGATGCAGTTGTAGGGACAGTTGCCGCCGCAGTAGCGCTTGGTGATAACTTCCCTATTTTCCGTTGGAAAGATACATTCAGATGGCATGGGGACCTTCAAATCGGTATCGAAGCTGGAATCTGGGCCGTATTTAACTATCATGATATCCCTCGAAAAAAAGATGGTGAATCTTGCGAGCTTGTCAACACAGATTATTATCTAGGTATCCCTCTTACTTACGCAGTAGATAAATGGTCTTTTAGATATCGCCTGTACCACATATCAAGCCACTTAGGTGATGAGTTCCTAGTTAACAGACCCTACTATTTGGATAAGAGAAAAAATCCAAGTTTCGAAGCAATGGATTTATTTGCCTCCTATCAATTTACAAGCGGGATCCGTGGATATATCGGTCCTGGAATTATCTTACATAGCGACCACACCTTCCCAATGAGAACTTTCTACGTTGAGTATGGCGCAGAATTTCGTTTCTTAGGTCATAAAGTGGACTACCATCAACTCTATGGAACTTGTTTCTTTGCTTTCCATATAGAAAACTGGCAGATCCGAAAATGGGCCTTTGATGAGACTTTTATGCTAGGATATGAATTAAGTAAACTCCAAGGAATCGGGAGAAAAATGCGGATTTTCATTGACTACCATAATGGATTTTCTTATGAAGGCCAGTTCTTTAGAAAGCGAACCAGCTATGGAGAAATTGGCTTCTCTTGGGGATTCTAAAAAAACCTTGCTTTGTCTACTCTACTTAGAGTATAGTGATGCCCTCTCCGGGGCAATAGCTCAGTTGGTTAGAGCAGCGGACTCATAACCCGCTGGTCGCAGGTTCAAGTCCTGCTTGCCCCATACTTCTTCCCGAGTTCATCACACTAAAAATGAGCACGTTGCGCAACATCAACCAAATTGCCCAAAAGTGCGATTATGACTTTAGCTCCTCTAATTTATCGATACAAGCACTGCTGTTATTTTCTCTTAATGGCGATCCTCGCCAATTCTTCAACAAGGCGAACGTCTTTTGAAATTCGAGTATTGTCTTCAATCTTATCTGGGTCAATATATGGCTCTTTAAAGACATGGCCTATTGCATTCCTACAATTATGATCTAAATATTCTGCGATGTCATTATGATCAGCTTTAAGTTCTGCGACCCGTTGATTTTCTATCCTAAGATTTAAGACAGTTTCATTAATCCATCTATATCGTGCCTTCTTTTCAGAAATCACAACTTCGATTACTTTCCAGAAATTAAAAAACTTATAGAATACACTTTCCGAATTTAATCCCTCTTTATACAAGGAAAGAGCAAGCTCTTTTTTTGAAGAATTAGGTTTTACGTAATTTGAAAGAAGATAAACTGGGTCTATTTTTAATCCGCTGATCATTCTCGGCCCCCCACCTCAGGTAAGAGGAATATTGCGCCGAGGACCGCATGCCCCATAAGTCTTTCTTATTGGAACTTGATGCTGCCATACGAGAAAGCTAAGCAGTTTGTTTACAGATATTTCTGCATCTTTAGAGTTGTTCATCTCCTTAAAACCAACACTAAGAATGGATCTACTTTCTGGAGTGCCGTTAATCCAACGAAAAGTAAATTTCTTCCTCATCTCCAATTACAAGACTGGTGTCTAACACGTAATCAATTTGAAATAAGCAATCTGCATCCAGAGCGTTTTATTTTTCTGCGGACCGTTCAATATGCTCGCTCCAAGGATCTTGCACCAATCCATCTGTGAGTTTTGCTACTAATTGTTCAGCTAACCATGTTGGATCACAAAGATTATTATAGGGACGCCATTTTGTGCTTTTTGTTTGATGAAATTGACTTCTGTGCCAATGAAACATCAATGTCCCGGACTGAAGTTCGGGGATACAAAGTCGAAAAGAACGCGGGTAAGTTTCTGGATTACGAGCAAAGTCTTCAGAGATAGCAAACAATGAAAATGTATTTAAGATTCTCTTTATTAATCCAAATGAATGGAAAATTGTTCCGGCAATAAAATCAAGACGAGTTTCAAGGAGTGTTTTCATCCCTTCAATTTGCACCAAAATACCGTCATCTAAGTCATGAAAATAATAATTTCCATCTTCTCCTCTAAATACTTTTCGATTTTCACCATCTTCTTTCTGCCAACATTTGTCCCAACCACTTAACTGATCAATATGATCTAACAGAAATTGCTCAACTTCCTTCCAAGCCGTTTCCAGTGGACTTTTGCTCATTAATCTTAAGAGCTCGATTAACAATGCTTGAATATGCTCTGAATGAGAAAATTCCCGAGTATAGCAATTTAGGAAGTCTTGAAATATTGCATACCAAGTACCTTCAGGAAGAACAACCCTCTGACCAGAAATATTTCCACTAATGATAGTTTTTCGAAACACATCTTCAAGTGAGCAGTTTTCTAAATCCTTTAATAGCTTTGAGGCGGCTTCATGAATATCATTTGGCGGGTATAGTGGCGTTCCATGAGAAAACCTAACAAAGGGGTGTTAATAAGATTTGTATCAGTTGTCACTGGGGCTACGCCTCCTCTACCAAAAATGGACATGCCTGACATGTCATGCCTTCGGGATAATCAATCCCTGCTTCATGACGACAACCAATGACCCTTTCTATCGTAGCTACAGAATCGACTCTACTAAGATTTAGATAAGCAGAAATCTCCTCTAAAACCTGTTTATCACTTTTTATGTCCTTCGACTCAGAAGACCATTTTCTTGTTTCAATGAAATTTCGTCCCGCCGCGACGGTAATACCAACAACAATTTTTGTAACGATCTTATCATTAGGACCGTAGTAAGCAATCGTTCCTGTGCGAAAATTTGTTTCAACTTCGTTAAATTCATTCTTCATAGACTCTCACTTTTTGCTCACAAATCAGCAATATCGATGATACGGTAAAAATAGCGACTACTTAATAGAGCGTCGGAAACTGGGCCTAAATGAAACAGAACAGGCGAAATCCCAAAGCCTTTTGGCAAGCTAAGAGAAGCTATTTTGGTTTTCATTGCATCGACCACTTCCAGCCCCAATTCACGACGGCGCATTTTGACTTCACAGACAAAAAGAGTGTTGGAATGCATTTGAATCAAATAATCAATTTGGCACCCTTTTTTGCGGCCTGAGGCTTTTTGAAAATAGGGATTATCAATAACTACATCCTGAGCGTGAATTCCAAGTGTCTGGTAAAGAAGAGATCTATTTTTCAGAAGAAGATTTTCGAGCTGGAATCCGAGCATGGGTTCCCATCCAGGCAAACTAGAAAGTGGGACGTCTAAAAATGACCCTTGCTCAATTTTCGTAAGGTTGGGTTCAATATAATGGATATAGAAGCGAAGATAATTGTCGGAAAGACGATACAGGGTCAGTTTTCCTGGCTTACCTGTTTTTAAAGACCAGTCTGGATGTCTGCTAACAAACCCACAGATTTCAAGGGCTTTAAGATGATGACTTAGTGTACCACTTGGCGAGTAGGCCATTGTCTTTTGAAGAGTAGCTCGGTCTTTCATGCCCTGGCTTAGTATTGTAATGATCTTTTTGTATATTTCACCTCTAGAACTGAAAAGATCATTAAAAATTCGATCAAATTCATGCACCAAAAGGCCATTTTTTTCAAAACAGAGCCGTTTAATATTCTCATCAGCACTTTGATGAGTTTGAATCTGCTCAAGATACCAAGGCACTCCTCCAGTCACACTCAAAATCTTAAAAAAGTCGAGATCTGACCCTTTAAAGCCTTGAAGATTCAGTAATTCCCTGCATTGTGGAATCGAGAGTTCTGTAAGTTCGAGATATAGAGAAACCCGACCAAAAAAAGCTGTGCTATTGATAATATTTTTATCAATCCAAGTCGAGATAGAGCCACATAAAATAAGGATAAGCGATGGATGGTTTTGCAAGACAAGATCCCACCAAACTTTTAACTTAGAGGTAAATGTCGGATCTTTTGAACCCATCCACGAAAT
>DAIEPN010000044.1 GCA_027348355.1 Chlamydiota bacterium
AGCTTTTCTAAAGACTTGATAGGAAAGATTCCTTCACCCTCTTTTGTAGAAAGGATCCCTATTTGTAAACGATGAAGCTCTCGGAGGATGCTCTCAAGCCTTGGGTCATCTATCCAATTGTCTACGATAATCGCATCTACGGTCTGAGGTGATTTCTTTCTAAGAAGCCCAGAAGACTGACAACCGATTGTAGTAAAAAAATCTTTTTCTAAAAGATCTTTTGCCTGAACTTTTATAAGTACAGAACCATCGCGGTGAAGAGGTAAATCTTGGTTATAAGAAAGGCTTCTCTTTTCAATTTCAGTAATAAAGCGTTTCTCTTCTACAAAAGGTGCGATCCCCTTTCCTTCGTAGCTTTTTGCAAATTTTATAAGCCGCGCACAGGGATCAATTTCAGACCAAGGATCTTCTGTAAGGGATACTCGAATTGTATCGCCAAGTCCATCAAGGAGTAACGACCCGATACCAACTGATGATTTTACTCTTCCATCTTCTCCAGCACCAGATTCGGTAACACCTAAATGGAGAGGATAGTTCCAGCCTAACTTTATCATTTCTGCAACAAGAAGTCGGTAGGCTTGCATCATCACTAATGGATTACTCGCTTTCATGGAAAACATAAAATCGTGGTAGTCAAGTGCTCTACAAACTCTTGCAAATTCAAGCGCTGATTCTACCATTCCAGCTGGAGTATCTCCGTATCTGTTCATGATACGATCGGAAAGAGATCCGTGATTGGTTCCAATCCTCATGGCTCTTTTTAAAACTTTACATTTTTCTACTAAAGGAGAAAACTTCTCTTCGATCTTGTCAATTTCTTCCTTATATGAAGCATCATCATAGGTAATCGTTTTAAAACTTGCTCTCTTATCGACAAAATTACCAGGATTGATACGAACTTTATCCGCAAACTCTACCACTTTCATTGCAGCGGGAGGATAGAAATGAATATCGGCCACAAGAGGAATTTCGTATCCCTTTTGCAAAAGTTTACCTTTAATTCCTTCGCATGCCTCAGCTTCCTTAATTCCTTGGACCGTCACTCTAGCAATTTCACAACCACTATCCGCTAAACGGATAATTTGATCCACAGTTGCATCAATATCTCTTGTGTTCGAAGTTGTCATCGATTGGATACGAACAGGATTCTGCCCCCCTACACCAATCTTACCTACCATTACCTCACGGGTCTTCCATCTTTTCATGTGGTAAATCGATTCACAATACTTCATACAGTCTCGGAAAATTCAAATTTTAACGTACAATACACTATTTTACCAACAAGTGTAAAAGGAGGGAAAAATAAGAGCAAGAGTAACTGCATTCCACAGGTAAGGACTTTGGATCATCCCTACTCTGTCATTTGTAAAAAAAGTTTCATATATTTTTATTTATAAAAATTCCTTTCTAAGGCAAAATGCCGCAAAAAAAATAAGGATACTATGCAACCGGCACAATCAAATTTTTTCTTTGTTCAAGCAAGCGTCTCCCTACTACGAGAAGTTTCTAGATCTCTTCCCTTTACCATTCCTGGAGCTGAAAATATTACAACATTTTTTTTGATGTATAGAAGCGCGAATAGAGCTAAACAGGAAATGGGGCAAATCCTTCCAAATCAACATCACAATAGATTCCTCGATAATAAAGCTTCTCTCGATGATCAAATCGCAAGTTTTCTTAGAGGAGAAATAAAAAGTAGTGACATCAAAACAGCTTTTTCTGAATGGTCTCAAAGAACAATTGTACCTATTTATCAAGAAATGACATTTGAAAAAGGGATCTCTTTTCTAAAGGGTTTAGGAATACTCGCGGATACAGCTCTTTCTCTTAAAGGCTACATACCTAAATTTTCAATGATTCAATCCATCGCATATACAGGAACCATACTGCGCGCAGTAGCTTCCTTATCCGTACTTTCTGCAGAACTGAAAAACATACCCTCTATTCTCTCAGTGTCAGACAATCGAGACGGAGTAATCGAACAATTGATTACAAGTTTTAACACAAAAGCTACCATCGAAGACTTTGACGCAATGATAAAAAATTACGATGAGCACATTAGACAAGCTGATACGAATGTAGCGGACCAAGATCAATTTGCTAGACTCCAAAATTGTGCTATTCAAGATAAGGCTACACTTAAATTGACGGGTACTTCTCAGGAATTTACTCGTGCTAAAGCTTATTTGACTGAAGAAAGAAAGGCATTTAAAAATAGCCCCGATGAAATTAAACCTGAACGGGAAGTAAAAACGCAATACAAAACCTTCCTCGAATCTAGGACCAATGAACAATTGCAAGCCTACTTAGATAACAAAAGACATAGTATCACTAGCAAAATGAACCTAAGAATTTCCCAAACAGTGTCTTTGGTTGCATCCCACTTATTGTCATCGATTGTTAAGTATTATGCCCCCAAAAATACGTATGCAATTCTTGCTGATCGATTTCTTCGCATCGCTTCGCTAGCTTTATGTGTAAGAGAGGGATATCGAAAAAATATAGCAAAAGATCTTGTGATTACAGTTAGCTAAAAAACTTTATAACTGATTCCCTATTCTATATTGCAATACAGTGTGGCAAAATAAATATTGTTCTTCATTAACCATGCCACCACCACGTCCTGTATTAAAATCTCTAAGATGGGAAACGGAGTCTCGAATACTGAGATTCTGTATCCCAGCTTGATGATCTTGAGCTAATTTGAGAATGACAGCAAAAGTGCCCGTCCTTCCCATTCCCGCTCCACAGTGAATTGTCACTGGTCCTTCGAGACCTTGCTGGGACTGATTTATCAAATCAACAAGTTTACTTATCCGAATTTTATCAGTCCCTGCACCATCTGCCCAGTATCGATAGTGTAGATGTGTTATCACTCTATTCTCCATTTCGGATGAAGAAAGAGAAAATAGTCGTTTATGAATGCTGGAGAGCTGAGTTGTGCTTTCTGCTTCCTTTTCCTCAAGAAGAGTAATTTGTACATCTCCAAAAAAGCTGGGAGTATTCCGCTGGGTAGGAAAATACCCAGCAAAATCTGCATGTTCATACATTTCATTTAGCATAACGATCGTAGAAGAAGTTTGCTCTTGGATCATTTTCCAAAAACTAGCAACTGTATTTTGTCGAGGGACCTGTGTTAAAATATATCTGCGATCAAACGAAAAATGGGCATCCATCTCTCGTCCATCCGCTAAATGAACCATTTGCTGATTAGTAAATCGCCAATTACTGTTCACGCGACCTACAAATTCTCCCATATCAATTCTGCGATGCATCTCAGCAGCTAACCCTACTTGCTCAGCTTTTGCTTCCCACCACATTTCATAAATATCTGATGTTTCAGGATTTAATTCGTTGATTATACCTTTTACGCGCAAGAGCCCAAGGAAACACTCCCTCATTCTTGGAATTTCCTTTTCTACCCACTGCAGTTGCGATTGAATTATGGGTAAAATGACTCTGGAATCTTGCAAGAATGAGAGACTGGCAAATCCACTACTACACTCTTGTCTAACTTGCTCGGGTAGTTTCCAAAACGCTTCTACGATTGCTTCGTTAGTAGTAGTCGGTTCCAAAATAAGCGCTTGAATCGCTTTTAAAGAAATTTTTCTTCTATCCAGTTCCTCCGAAGACAAAAAAGCAGTACTTCTCGCAAAAGATTCCACCGATCTTTTGAACTCACAAATCCTTTGTAGAAAATCAGGAAGAGTACTCTCTTTAGATAATGCTTGCGCTCTAGATACAACCTGCTGAACAGTCGTAAACTGAGGTATCCCTGTTGCTACCATCATGAAAAAAATCTCCTTTGAATCCCTAAAACGGAGATTATGATTTTCCAAATCTAGATAAATAGCATACATCACACTTGGCAGCTAAAATGAAGTCACTTTCAGAAAGGCCTTTGATCTTATGGGTCCAAAGCTGTACTTTAACTTTTCCGTAGCTTAAGAAAACATCTGGATGATGCCCCTCTTCTTCAGCCACTTTTCCTATGTCATTAGTTAGGTCCAAAGCGGATTTGAAATCTTTGAAAGTATATTCCTTTTCTAGATGATGTTCATCTATGACTTTCCATCCATTATCGAGTTGAGCTAGATAGTTTTTAAGACTTTCTCCTTTCAATGCAGGAGTTCCAACCGTGCAAGGAACACATTTTTTTTTCGATAAATCCGCCATAGTCTATCTCAACTCCTTTATAAAGATTTCTGTACGGCCCCAAGGATACCTGGCAGTAAAATGATCTTTCAAGAAAAAAATAGGTTTCTCACAATATTCTAAAAGCGAGTAGCTGACGGTGATGATTTTTGTTCCTTTAGGCAAAGCAGAAAACTTCTTGATAAGGGTTAAAATCGTCGAATCATCTAAACAAGTACCATAAAGGTAGATAACCGTAGCAAATGAGAGATCTTCCTCGATCATGTTATTACATGAAAATGTTGCGCAAGATAGAGAATTACGTGCTGATACTTGGCTGGCATTCTCGGTAAATGCTTTGATCCAGTCTACGCCATGTACTTTACATCCAAAATGGGAGGCCAAAAATAAAGAAGTACGACCTCTTCCACACCCCATCTCAACAACGTGATCGTTTGTGGAAATACCAATTCGTTTTGCCACCTTATACATCGTAGAGAGATAAGTTTCTCCGTATACATGAATGTTGATTTCCCCTTTTTGCTGCAAAAATTCTTTTGAAATTTGATAGGGGGATTTCTCCTTATAACCTTCAGCTAAATCACTATCGACCTTCTTAAAACGTAGATTTTTGTGGAAATTCTTTTGAACAAACCTTTCTTCGAGGAAATTTCCAACGCTCACTTTGAAAAAGGTGTAGAATAATTGAAAAGGTTCACCAATTGATCGCATGGCCAGGATCAAGTACGCGAAAAACCTTGGGATCGAGTTTTTGCTGCTGTAGTGCTAAAAATAAGTCATAAGGAGGCTGCATAACTTTTTCATCCGTTAAACGAAATGTTTTCCAGTGTGATGAAACGCTCAATTTTGAATTGACCTCAAGGTGGATTTGCACGGCTTCTTTAGGGTCAATGTGTACAGGCGACATAAACTCCCTCGGAAGATAAGCACCTATTGGGATAAGGCTTAAATCCATGCAAGAAAAGCGGGATCCGATCGCGGCAAAATCATGTGAATTGTAGCCTGTGTCCCCTGCAAAATAAATCCTTTTTTGCTGCCCGTTTCCTCTTTGAATTTCTATCACATACCCAAGCCAAAGACTTTCATTGTAGTCCCATGGCGCCCTACCAGAGAAATGTTGGGCAGGGACGGCTGTAACTTTCCATGTCGGAGAAACCTCTATGCTTTCCCACCAAGAGAATTCAATGGCTTTAGAAATTCCTCTTTTTGAGAACCATTTCTTTACCCCTTCAGGAACAAACCAAACAATTTCTGTATTACGCTCATAGAGTTCCATCACTGTATAATCATCTAAATGATCGTAGTGATTATGGCTAATAAAGACATAATCAATCTTAGGGAGCTCATCCAATTCAATAGGCACAGTATGAAGTCTAGAAGGACCTACAAACTGTACAGGAGAGCAGCGTTTACTCCAAATGGGATCAGTCAAGAAATGGATCCCGTCAATCTCAAGTAAAAATGTCGTATGGTTAATCCAAGTGACGGTAGGATGGTTCATATCGACAACCTCTTTTACATTTGGATAGGAAAATCCATTAGGAACAGAAGGCCTTTGATTGGTTTTGTTATAATAGCCACATTTCCAAAGAAGCATATCTTTAATACCTCTATAAGAATCTTTTATGTGCGGGTTAAAGTACTTTTTTCCATTTCTTGGGCAATTTGTAAAAGAAGGGCTCATGCTCATTTTTATTCTTTTCTATCTATTGTTTTTTAGCTTCTAATGTCAAAGAAATCGGTACTATATCTGTTAAAGAACGTTCTCCAAAAAATTGGATTGGCCCTGGATAAGCATAGCAATCTTCGATTTCCCACTTTTTTCTCTGCTTAGCAAAAAAAGTAAAAGCCTGTCCATTTAATTCAACAAGAGCTTTCTCAATAACAGGTTTTCTTTTCCCCTTTCTTTCTTCTATATTTAAAAACATAGTCGTTGGAACACCGCCAATTTCCCAATTTTCAATCGAACCCGCTAAGCTTTTTACATAAGCCATATACCCGGTATGTCCACTTAAGATAAGTAAAGTTGCAGTAAGCCCAAGTGAATAGCAGTAGTGCGCATCGAAATTAGATGGATACGAACATCGGCCCTCATACCCTAAAAAATGATTCAAAGCAGAAAACTTACCTTTATATGTTCCTTTCTGTTTGCGAGCTTCAAGTTCCTCACTCACTTTTTCCATCAAAAGACGTTCTGTTTCGATAAGAGAGACTTGGACGTTGCCATGTGGATCACGATCTAATAAGAGCTGCTTTTGAATATCCAGAGGTAGCGAGAGAAAACATCTTTTAGCGGCATCGCTGAGTTTTTTAGGAGCTTCTTCATAGGAAAGTTCTGGAAGTCTATTGAGCTCAGAAATAAGAACATGAATCTCTGGGATAAATTCAATTAACCCCTCTGGAACTAGGATGACGCCATAGTTTTTTCCTTTTTCTGCTCGCTCAGCTACAACATTTGCAATCTCGTTTACTAAATTCGCAAGAGTTTGTTTTTTATGAGATACTTCTTCTCCTATGATTGTGATATTCGGACAAGTAGAAAGGGCGCACTCTAAAGCAATATGCGATGCAGATCGCCCCATAAGCTTTATAAAATGGTAATATTTTTTTGCCGAAAGAGCATCTCTTTCAATGTTTCCAATCATCTCACTATAAACTTTACTTGCAGTATCAAAACCGAATGAGACATCGATAAAAGAGTTTTTTAAATCACCATCGATTGTTTTAGGAACCCCGATCACTCGAGTTTTACAGTCATTTTGTAAAAAAAATTCTGCTAGTATCGCAGCGTTCGTGTTGGAATCGTCTCCTCCAATGATAACAAGCCCATCAAGTTTAAGGTCGTTGCAGGTTTTACGTGCGGCTTCTAGTTGCTCCCTAGTCTCGATTTTAGTACGCCCTGATCCAATAAGGTCAAACCCACCCTGATTTCTATAGGCGGATAAAACTTCTAAAGAAATTTCTTTATACTTCCCTGCAACGATGCCACCTGGTCCTTCCAAAAACCCAAATAAGGTACTTTCTTTATTAAGCGCTTTAAGGGCATCGAGAAGACCGCAAATCACATTATGACCACCAGCCGCCTGTCCTCCAGAAAACACAACCCCAACTTGTAAAGAATGGCTTGTAGAGGATTTTTTATCATTTACCTTTCCTGCGATCACAGGCTGGCCGAAGGTATGAGGAAAAAGTTTCTTTAGTTCTTCTACATCTTTTTCAGGACACGTTGCCGCTCCTTTTACCAAAGTTACTGAAAAAAGATCTTTTAGGATATTTGGAACCAAAGGCTTATATTCTTGCCTATATTTCTGTAAAATATTTGAATTCATGGAGGTGCTCTCGAAGTAAAAGATAAAGTTATATAAAGCCGCAGATTCTAAACGATTGAATTTTATCGATCAAATATTTAAACTAGGGTCAGTTTTACTAAAGAGCCAATTTATGAAACAAAAGTTTATTTTTATTACTGGCGGCGTCGTGTCTTCCTTAGGAAAGGGACTTACAGCAGCCTCCATTGCCATGTTGCTTGAAAGACGTGGAATTCAGGTCGCAATGCTTAAGCTCGACCCTTACCTTAACGTAGACCCTGGAACAATGAATCCTTTCCAACATGGTGAAGTCTACGTAACGGATGACGGTGCTGAAACTGATATGGATCTTGGCCATTACCATCGCTATTCCAATGCACTTCTATCCAAAAGATCTAATGCAACTTCAGGGCAAATTTACGATACCGTTATAAAAAGAGAGAGAAGAGGCGATTATTTAGGAAAAACAGTTCAGGTTATTCCCCATGTGACAGACGAAATCAAACAACGCATCCTAAATTGTGCGAATGAAGATACGCAGACCCAGGTTGTGATCGTTGAGATCGGAGGAACAGTTGGGGATATCGAATCCCACCCTTTCCTAGAAGCCATTCGTCAATTTCGATACGAGCATCCCAAAAATTGTATAAACATTCACCTGACATACGTTCCTTTTTTACAAGCAGCCGGCGAGGTAAAAACAAAGCCGACCCAACATTCCGTACAGATCCTTCGAGGAATTGGCATTATTCCTGATATTATTTTATGTCGCTGCGAACAGTCTCTCTCAGAAGAAATCAAAGACAAAATCAGCCTATTCTGTAGCGTTCGAAAAGATGCGGTAATTGATGAACCTGATGTAGAGCATAGCATTTACGAAGTACCAGTTAGCCTAAATAAACAAGGTCTAGATAAAAAGATCTGCCAAATGCTCTCTCTTACAGAAATCGAAGCAAATTTAGATGATTGGAAGCAGATGCTCTATAAAATGCTCCATCCGAAAGCTAAGGTAACAGTCGGCATTGTTGGAAAATACCTTCAACATCAAGACGCTTATAAATCTGTTTTTGAAGCGTTGCATCATGCTGCGATTGCCAATGAAGTTGATATCGAAATTAAATCTTTTGAAGCCGATAAAGTGTTAGAAGCTCCAAGTATCTCTGAAGTTTTAAAGGATTGTGACGGCTGTCTCGTTCCCGGCGGCTTTGGCGAAAGAGGATGGATGGGAAAAATTCTTACTGCTAAATTCTGTAGAGAAAATCAAATTCCCTATTTTGGTATCTGCTTAGGAATGCAAGTTATGTGTGTTGAATTTGCAAGACATGTACTTGGATTTGCCGACGCAAATTCCACAGAGTTTGATCCTGAAACACAGCATCCTGTAATCTCTATGATGAATGAGCAACTAGGTATAAAAAACCTCGGTGGGACCATGCGCCTCGGTGCCTATAACTGTGTTTTAAAACCTTCAAGTGCGGCTCATAGAATTTATGGAAAGGACCTTATTTCTGAAAGACATCGTCACCGGTATGAGTTTAACAACAACTACAAAACTCTTTTTGAAGACAAGGGCCTTACTTTGACAGGAACCTTAGAAAACGAGCAACTTTGTGAAATTGCTGAAGTTAGAAATCATCCTTGGATGATTGGTGTTCAATACCACCCTGAATTTAAATCTAAACCAAATGATCCACATCCTCTCTTTAAAGATTTTGTCGCTGCTATGGTACAAAAACGAACTGGTAGGAAATAATTTTGGGGCGAATTCTCGGACTTGATTATGGTACAAAACGGATAGGGGTTGCAATTTCGGATGAAAGAAAAATCCTTGCCAGCCCTCTTACTTTTATTAATCGAGAAAAATCCTTAGAGGCCTGTGCCAAACAGATCTCGGATGTCATCAAAGGATATTCCCCTTTTACTAAAATTGTGATCGGTCTTCCTTTGCATCTAGATGGAAACGAAAGTGAAATGTCTAAAGAAGTGAAAAAATTTGCAAAAGTCTTAGAACAATTCTTTTCTCTTCCTATCCAATTATGGGATGAAAGACTAAGCTCTGCCCAAGTAGAAAAGGGATTAAAAGAAAGGAACATGAACCGTAAAAAAAGAGTGCAGATAACAGACGCTCTAGCTGCGGCTCTCATTTTACAAACCTATTTAGATACGAAATGATAGAAACGAAAAGTCTTTGGACAGCGGAAACTCTTTTTGCTAAGCTAAAAAACATCCAAACTGACAATCCTCTTTGTGCATATTCTTTAGAAAAATGCCACAGACTTGTTCCTACAATTAACAAAATCCTTTCTCTTAAAAAAGAAAAAAAAGCTCTTATCCTCGCCCATAAATACGTTCATCCAGATATTATTTATACAGTTGCAGATCACGTTGGAGATTCTTATCACCTTGCAAAAATAGCAAAGGATACCGAAGCGGAAACAATTGTATTTCCGGCTGTACGGTTTATGGCAGAAACTGCAAAAATTCTAAATCCTGAAAAAATTGTGATCGATCCCAACCCAAACGGGGGATGCTCTCTAGCAGATAGTATTTCTTATGAAGAGCTAAATACCCTTCGACAAGAATTTCCAGACTATACTTTTGTCTGTTATATCAACACGACCGCCGTAATCAAATCACTCTGTGATGTGTGTGTTACTTCCTCTAACGTGTACCAGATTATAGAAGATCTCCCTTCAAACAAAATCTATTTTCTTCCCGATAGGCTCATGGGACAAAACATAAAAAATTTTCTGGAAAAGAAAGGCATCAAAAAGGATTTTCAGTTTTTCCATGGCAGTTGCTATGTTCATGAGGAATTTCAAGAAAAAGAAATCGACCTTGTTAAAATGCAATATCCGAATGTAGAAATTCTAGCTCACCCAGAATGCACACCTCAAGTTGTAGCGCACGCTTCTTTTGTAGGATCTACAACATCCCTTCTAGAGTATGTAAAAAAATCTAAAGAGAAAAAAAATCCATTCTTGCTTTTAACAGAATGCGGGGTTGCCTCTCGGCTTCAAATCGAATGTCCTGAAGCTACTATGGTAGGAGCTTGCATGACTTGTAAATACATGCGCTCTAACAGTCTAGAAGGGATCCTTGAGGCCCTGCAATCCCCTTCTTCTTCTCAAATTATTACGATTCCGTCCGAAATACAGAGAGAAGCACTTGATTGTATTGAATCAATGTTTGACTTTTCTAAGAAATAGCCCCCTTTTCTCATTTCTTAAAAAAGCACATCACCTTTTATATCGCTCGTCAATGAAAAATAGATAAAAGACTTGAAAAAAAAATTTTCATGGCAAAATCTTTAGTATATAAAATTTTTTAACTAACGAAGAACGAGAACAACTCAGCTACAACACAAAACGGAAAGAGACAAAAGAGTTTGTGACCGTATCAAAGCAGTCTTACTTTATGATAAAGGATGAACTCTCATGCAAATTGTAGAGGTCCTTCTTCTTACAAATGAAGCCATTAGGCAACATGTAAAGAATATAAAGCGACGCAAAAACTAAAGCCCGGCAATGACGGAAGAGCAAGATTAAACCTATCCAGAGCTGTAGATCTACTTTCTCAAAAAATAGTGATTCACGAAGACAAGACGTTAAATGCAGAAACAGCAGTTGCC
>DAIEPN010000055.1 GCA_027348355.1 Chlamydiota bacterium
AATTACAATATGCTAACTTTAAAATAAGGGCGGACTAGATAATACCCAGAAATTGGGCTTACTAGAACGTGCCCTCTTTATAAGTCGTTTGCTATAGTTTATGTATGCTATCTTTCTGATTCCGGGGTTTCTCGAATCCCATAAGGGTAGGAAAGAATTAACACAGCTTTTCTATAGAGCTCAGGGTACCATTTCCTCTCAGAGAGGAACCAGCAACTTTGCATTGAGAGCGGGTTGTGACCATGGCTTGAGTCTATCAAGCGACTTTGACCCTTCTACCTTATTCCGGTCACCTGGTGTTTTTACTGCGGGCAGATAAAGGTGGGAGGGTTTTTTTTCTTACTCTTTTTTATATTTATACTTTTGCATCGAAATGAAGTAAAAAATGCCTATGATGATCCGAAGTAGTCTTTTCCTTCATGCCTACAGATGTTAAAGCCTTTATTGCATGATCAGAATCTGATTCTACCAAAGCCTCAAGGTCTGTAATAGGGGATGAGTTTACCTGATATTTTTTTTCTCTTGCCCAATTTATGTAATCATCCACAATTGCTCGTATTGCTTCTTGAGCAACACCTGATTTCCAAGCATCATCTTTAAATGCCCAAAATAAATGAGCGTGGCCGGGTTGCAATCCATGATTTAATGAGATGACACCCTTAAAGTGTTGATTAAAGAGTACGTCTGAGCGTATAGTCTGTGGTCCATCAGTTGCAAACACCTCAAAACCGATGCTCATATCGTTTTGTTTCTTACAATTGATATAACCGTTTATTAAAGTAGCGACCTCTGCCTGCGTTTTTATTCCTCCATGAAGTCTCATATAGAAAGATTGAGAGTAAATTTTGGAATAATAAGTTTGAATATGTTTCGGATTCTCTTCCATCGGGAAGAGAGATGTATGCATAGTATGAAGGGCTACCGTTACCGAGCCATCAGAAGAATGAGTACTTTCAATAAAGGCAGGTTGCCATTTTGATATAATAGAAGACATAATGACCTACAGATGCGCTTGAATTGAAAAGCAATCTAATGCAAAAGACATTTTTCATCAATTGCTTTTAAGAAGTATAAAATAGCAAGATCTAAGATAAGATCTTGCTAAATTTTATAATCGACTTTTGATGGCTTGTTTTTTCTTCAGGGTTAGATGTTGAAGTATTACTTCTAGAAAATCTACCATTTCAACAGTTGAAGCCGCATGTTTTTTGATCTCATCGACTTTGATCTCTCCGCTGTCGATCATTTTCTTAACTCTAGTTAGAACAAGAGCTTTTGTTGTATCGAATAAACCTTTGATGTCGGCTCCTGTAAAGTCATTGGTTAAATCCACGAGTTCATCGATGTCTACATTAGAGGATGCTAAACCATTTTTTCTTAAGGTTTCCATATAAACATGGAATAGCTCTTTTCTTTGCTTTTTAGTAGGGATATTCATTTCTATGATAGTGCCCAATCTGCCAGGTCTTAGAAGAGCTGGGTCTAGCTTATCTCTATAGTTAGTGATCCCTATAAAAAGTAGATTGGAGAGTTGTAAAAAGCCGTCCAAGGAAGTGAGAAGTTGGTTGACCTTTGTTTTTTCATACTCTCTTTCTGCTTTATCACGAGTGGAGCCAATGGAATCGAACTCATCAACAATCACAACAAAAAGAGGGCTATGTGCACCTAGCTCTTTCTCAGCCTTTTGAGCAGGCGCAAAAAGATCTCGAATGGCTTTTTCAGTATCACCTACATTCTTGGAGATCAGCTCAGTTCCCGAAACCATGATAATTTGCTCATTCTTACAGTTTAAATACTCTGCAAGCTTGCGAGCAAGTGTAGTTTTCCCTGTTCCCGGAGGACCGCAAAAAAGAATCCCTCTTTCAGCCTTAACACCTAAATTGTTAGCGTATTCTTTCAAAGGCCCAAAAGAGGATAAGATAGGAGAAAGTGTAGTTTCCAGTTGATTTGGAAGACCAACAAACCCCTCTTTTTTGAGATACTCTCTGAAAGATATTGGGTTCCTTGGCCTACTTTCATCAGAGATCTCTCGTTTGATTTGCTTTAATACGACTGTAAAGTCCTCCATAGAGATGATTCCTGCAGGATGACTTCCGATTTCTTCATACGGAATTTGTCCTTCGTCATGTAGTTTTTTTAGTCTTTGGATCGCTAAATTATTGACCTTTTCTACAATCCCGCGGATATCTGCGGGTGAGAGCCCTGCTGTAGCTCTGGTAAGTTTGAGCATATCCACATCAGAAGCTACTAGATTATTTTCTCTAAGAGTACGCAAGTAAACCGCGAAAATCTCATTTCTCTGTGCTTCAGCAGGAAGTTTCATTTCAATTATAGTACCAAGCCTTCCTGGTCTTAATAATGCACTGTCTACGAGGTCAGGATTATTTGTAATACCAATAACTAAAAGATTTGCTTGAGAAAATCCATCAATACAAGTGAGGAGTTGGTTGGTGATAGGGACTTCCCAAGAAACTGTTGTCGTAGTTCTATTTTTTGCAATCGATTCAATTTCATCAATGACAACCACATGTAAAGGACTAGTACTTCCGTGTTTTTCAAAGTCCTTTTGCGCAGGTTCGAAAATGGCTCTGATGTTTTTTTCTGTATCTCCATTCAGATTTCCAAGAAGCTCAGATCCAGCAACCATTTTAATTTGATCTTTTTTACAATTTAAATATTCTCCAATTTTTCGGGCAAAAGAGGTTTTCCCGGTCCCTGGAGGCCCCCAGATAAGGATCCCTTTTTCAGGTCTTAGACCTCGAATTTTCAAGATGTCTTTTAGAGGGCCCTGTGATAAAAGAACAGGGACAAGGGTAGTTTCTAGTTCTGCAGGAAAGCCTACTATACCTTCTTTTTCAAGAAATTCCCGAAATGATGGTTTTCTTACTATCTTAGGA
>DAIEPN010000058.1 GCA_027348355.1 Chlamydiota bacterium
AGAAAACTTGATAAAAAAATATTGGCCTAAAAATCGGTGATAGCTAGTGGCAAAGGTAAAATTAACCAAAATGGAATTGCGCCAGCAACAAATTAGGCTGACGCAGCTACAAAAATATTTGCCAACGCTCCAACTCAAAAAAGCTCTACTCCAAGCTGAGGTTCTTGAAGTACAGCATGAGTTAGAAAGGATTTTTTCTCATTTTACGACTAAAAAAGAGGAAATTGATAAATATGCGATCCTCTTTTCCGGCAGTAACCTTGGTGATTTTTTCTCTGCTGTAGAAATTAATGTTTTGGAAAAAAAATATGAAAACATCGCAGGGATTGAAATCCCAAGCCTAGAAAAACTGGAATTTAAAGAGTTTTCTTATTCCCTTTTTGATACTCCGGTCTGGTTTGATGCAGCTATTACCGATACAAAAGCATTAAAAAGGTTAAGGGAAGAGATCCTTGTTGCTATGGAGAAAAAAAGAGCGATTGAAAAAGAGTTACGAGAAGTGTCCATACGGGTCAATCTCTTTGAAAAAATTATGATTCCAAGAGCCAAAGAGAACATTAAAAGAATCAAAATTTTCTTAGGAGACCAACAACTTGCTGCAGTAGCGCAGGCAAAAGTTTCGAAAAATAAAATCCTTCTTCGCGCCAAAAAACAAGTACAAGAAGAGGAAGTTTTATGATTATCGATATAGAGAAATATCTTTTTGTAGGGGCAAAAGAAGAGCTAAATGACTTTTTTTTACAGGCACAAAAAAAAGGCGTTTTAGAGTTTATCCCTTCTGTAAATTGTAAATCTATAGAAAGGCCTCTTTCTGTCCAAAACCTAATTGGTGCTATTAAAATTTTAAAAAAATGTTCTGTACTCCCGCAAGTTCTTCCTTCAGGTGGATCGGGATTTGCAAAAGAGATCGCAGCCTTTATTTTACATGCTTCTCAGGAAATAGAAAAATTTCAAGAACAGGTGCGTTTCTTACGAGGAGAAATTGCGCGAGTAGAAGTTTTTGGCGAATTTTCTTTATCTGATCTGCATTATATTGAAAAAAAGGGCCATAGAAAAATCCAGTTCTTTTGCAGAAGAATGGATTTGGCAGAACGTAGCAATACTCCTGAAGAGATGATCTATTTGAGCACGGAGAACGAGCTCGATTATTTTATCGCGATCAATAAGGAGGCAAAAACTTATCCTAACATGATAGAGGTTCGCATTGAAAAACCTGTGCAAGAACTAGAAAGGGAGCTTTCTACAGCGAGGAAAGAGATTTCCTATTATGAAAAGGAGATGTGTAAATATGCTAAATATATCTCTTTTTTACAGGCAGCTCTTGCAGATGATTTAAGCCAACATACCCTTCAGGTGGCAAAAACTGAAGTGGACTTTTCTGAAGAAAATAAGCTCTTTTATATTGAGGCGTGGATTCCTAAAAATAAAAAGCATGAGCTTGTTGCATTACTTACTCATTTAGCCGTCTATGCTGAACCGATTGCTATCGAAGAGACAGACAAAATCCCAACTTATATGGAAAATAAAAACTTCAATCGATTGGGAGAGGACCTTGTTCATATTTATGACACACCGGCTCATACGG
>DAIEPN010000080.1 GCA_027348355.1 Chlamydiota bacterium
GATTGATTATTAAAAAGAGTAAAGGCCCCGCCAGAGCTCTGCAAACCCTGTCGCGGAGAACCCTCGCGAGCTACAAATCTATTTCCTTTACCAGTTATTCCTAAAATATCAAAAGCAAATCCCCAATTGAGCGCAGGTGTATATTCAAATCCGATTACAGTAGAAAATTGAGCTCCTGGATACACTTTTCCTTTCGTTTTATATCCACCTCCAAAAGAATTAAACCCTTCCACTTCTACCGCACTATACAAAGAGTATGTTGAAGCAGCTCTCACACGCAAAAAATGAGGGCCTCCGCATTTTATTATTTTGGAAAAAACAAGCCCCAACGAAGTTATATAAGAGCCTTGTCCGGTCGCATCGGTCCCCAGTTTTTTCGGATTCAGTTTATTGTACCTTCCTGTAGGGAAAATCTCTGTCAGCGCCAATTTAACATTAGGACACCATTCTTCTTTTTCTGCTTCATACAATTGAAAGTTAAGTTGAACCGGAAGATCTGAAAAACCCACGGAATTTTGATTTACAACATGGTTGTAGACAGCTTGAGGAAAAATTTGAAAATCCATAAAAGAAGTGATCCCAACTTGAGCGAGCACTAGCACACTTGTTGATATAAATGTATCGCTATGGCGAATCTTCCAATGCTCGTCATATATCCCTTTCGAACCTCCTACAGCTAGATAAGGTTCTAAATTGACGTGACCTTGAGACACCGTCTCGCCTGCGGGAGAGAGTAGGGAACCAGTAAACCAAGGTCCCGGAGGAAGTTCTAATACTTGACCTTGAATACAAAAAAGCAACTTCGGAATAAGTAAAAAAAGTACTGTATAACAAAACAGCCTCTTCATAAGAGCCTTATTTTCAAGAATAAGATTTCGTACTATGCCAATTTCAAAAAAAACCTACAAGGGAGATCTTCTCTAAAACGATTACAAATGGATCATAAAATCTAAAAGGTTTATTATGGAGCTTCTTTTAACAATTTACTTTCATGAATATATTTTCTAAAAAACAGATTCTAATTACCGGAGCCGCCGGTTTTATCGGACATCATCTTTCCCTTGCCTTAAAAAGGCGTGGAGACGATGTCATAGGCTGCGATAATTTTCATCCCTACTATGATCCAAAGTTAAAACAAGACAGAACCTCCATTTTACAAGAAAATGGGGTTGTTGTTCTTCCCGTTGATATCAGAGAGAGGGAAGCTCTTCAAAATATCATAGATGACTACGGGATCACGCACATAGTTCACTTAGCAGCGCAAGCAGGCGTTCGTTATTCTCTTGTCAATCCACAGAGCTATGTTGATTCTAATTTAGAGGGTTTTCTCTCCATCATGGAGCTATGTAGGGCAAATCCGGGAATAAAATGCGTATACGCCTCTTCTTCTTCAGTGTATGGGCTAAATACAAAAATCCCATTTTCTGAAAGCGATCCAACAGACCTTCCTACAAGTTTATATGGCGCTACGAAAAAATCCAATGAACTCATAGCCCACGCCTATCATCACCTTTTTAAAATCCCTCTCACTGGCCTCCGATTCTTCACAGTATACGGCCCGTTCGGAAGACCTGACATGGCCTATTTTTCTTTCACGAAAGCTGTTTTAGAAGGAAAGCTTATCCCGGTCTTTGGAGAGGGAAAATTACTCAGGGATTTCACCTTCATAGATGACATTGTTGAAGGGACAATTGCTGCAATTGACTTAGGAGCAAACTACGAAATTTTTAACCTTGGCAATCACAAACCTTGTAGCGTGCTAGATCTCATTTCGTGTATTGAAAAAGAGACAGGAAAGAAAGCGCAAATAAAATTTGAGCCCATGCAGCCTGGTGATGTCCATACAACCTATGCTGATATCTCTAAAAGTCAAAAGAGGCTCGGCTTCTATCCAAAGACTTCTTTGCAAGAAGGTATAGAACAGTTTGTAGCGTGGTATACATCTTACTTTTCTAAAAGCAAAAATAAATAGATTTTTCTGAAGAGTTTGAGGAATGTATTTTTTCATGACTTTTGATTTATCTATTAAATGACTCGCCTACATTAGTCGACTGTAGTCTCTGTATTGAATTTGCTTAACAATGCTTTTTTAAACCATGCAGGTACCTGATCTGTTTTCATTTCAAGTACTTTTCCGTCGGTGATTTCTGCTAACCAGATATGCTCATGCATCGAATTATCAAAAATATAAGCACGATTAGTGAATTTAACAGCCTCGCTCAATAAATCAAGAGAGCGTTGATATCTGGGTGCAATCTTGTCTTCAGGAACAGAGTGTCCTCCCATTTTTACACGATTACGAACGCGTGAGATATTGATGGAAGGATCTTCGGTTGCTACGTAATAGAGATAAGTTCGATAACCTCGAATCTGTGCTTTCTGAAGAAATTCCACTTTATCAGGAAACGACATTACGGTTTCAAAAGTGAAAGATTTTGAACATTCAATAAGCTTGTTGCGGATAAAATCAGCTGCTACTGATGCAAAGTAAGCATTAATCCCTACATCTCGAAAAATCAATTTTTTGGCATTAACACACAATTTGTAAGCTTCGTCCAATAAACCAACCGTTTTTAGGAGCTGGGAATGAGTAAAAAAATCTAGTATTTCTTGTTCTGTTGCTGTTATTTGATACTGTTCTAGGTCGAGAAAATCGTATTCACTAATTTCTTTTTCTAGCTCATCGGGATTGACATAGGTGCCAAGCAATTCGGGTCTAATCATTGATTTAAACGTGCTTTTACCCGATCCATTTGGACCTGCAAACATACGAAGGCGGGGAACTTCCTCTTTCATTGAATTTTAAACCTTTGGCCACGAGTCACAGTAGTTGCTGGGGGTAAGTGTTTGATAAATTTTTTCTGTCCATCAGGAAATACCTCTATAAGACTTCCATTTTCGCTTACAAGTACGCTATTACCAGCTGCCAATGTAGCCCAATATGCTTGCTTGAATGCCGCATCAGCAAGCTCAGGAATATGTTTTTCCAAAAAACTTATAGCCTCTTCACTCAGCGCCATAATCTGCTCCTTTTTTTAATCTTCATATTAGCAGATTTTTTAGGTTAAGTCAAAGCATGGAAATTTTTGATATGGACAGATTTCTACATTTTTCAAGCTTTATCACATTTTACGCATATAAGCGTTTTCATTCCATTGAGCCTAAACTCTGTCCACGTCTATATCAGAATTAATTCCTAATACTGCCATTTTTTACCATATAGTGCTTATTATAAAAATGTTATGTTAAATAAAAAGTAACAGAAATTCGATAAAATCCATTTTATTGTTACTTTTGCTAATAAGTTCTTCGTAAGAAAACATAGAAAAGTTTGTAAAATGGTACACATCTTACTTTTTCAAAAGATGAGAAAAGGCTTTGGGAAGCGATCTGATCAAATCAGAAGCTACCATACAATACGACGTCTTTTCTTTAGCTGCATATTCACCAGAGAGCCCTTGAAGGAATACAGCTAGAGTTGCAGCAGGAACATCATAGAGCCCTTGAGCCAGTAAAGAGGCGATCATACCCGTAAGTACATCTCCACTTCCTCCTGTTGCCATTCCTGGATCCCCTCTACAAATACAAAGAGGGGTATTATCTTCCGAGAAAATAAAGGTAGGAGCCCCTTTAAGAACGAGAGTGACTTTTTTCTTATCAACAAAATCTTGACATACTTGTAGAAAATTTTCTTTGGTTAAAGATCCAAAATTCTTAGGAAGTAGATTTTTCATTTCTTGAAAGTGGGGAGTGAGAACAGCACGCTTTGGAAAGTTTTCATTTGGATACTGCGCATAAAAATGAAGGGCATCCGCGTCGATAACAGTTGGGATCTCCATGTCAGGCAACACCTTTTTAAGCATTTTAGTAACATCTTTTGATCTGCCAAGGCCTGGTCCGATGAAAAGAGAATGCGCCCTTTGACATTCTTCAAAAATCCTTTCCGGGTTTGCCAGATCATAAAACTCCTTAACAGCTTCAATGGGCTCGTTTCGCGGATGTGGATCGGAAAAGAAAAGTCGAACCATACCAGCGCCCGTATGTAAAGCTGCTGTAGTTGATAACGTGGCAGCACCTTCCATACCGGGCGATCCTGCAACAGCTATAACATACCCTGCTTCATACTTGTGGCGCGTTCTCTTTATATGAGGCAGCAAAGCTCTGGCTTCACGCTCTTCAACGAGAATCACAACTGGTTTCACGTTATCAATAAGAGTGGAAGGAAGCCCAAAATCCACTCCAATTAGTTCTCCAGCATAATTAAATCCATCTCCGATAAAACAGCCTAGTTTAGCAAATCCTAGAAAAATGGTTTGCGCAGCTTTAATTGCTACCTGCTCCACCTTTCCAGTAGTTCCATCAATTCCCGAAGGAATATCTATCGAAAGTATAGGAAGAGAAGATTTATTAGCGGCTTCGATAAATGTAGAAATGGTACTCTCTATTTTTCCATGAAATCCGGTACCAAAGATGCCATCTAAAATAATCCCTTCTGAAAGAAAAGGAAGATAATTTGCCTCTCCTTCCAGAATTTCTCCTCTCGCAGACAAAAAGTGTTCATACTTTTTCTGGCATAGAGTACTGCACATTTCTTTAGGAACCAAATGCCTTGCTTGCACTCTAAACCCTTTTTGGAGAAGAGCTATCCCTGCAGTATAAGCATCACCGCCATTATTACCTTTACCGATAAGAAGTGTTGCAACTTTTTCTAAGCTGTGATTTTTCACAAATTTTTCTGCTGCCTCTGCAACCGCTTTTCCAGCAAGATCCATGAACTGTTCAATAGATGTTCCTTGAGAAATGGCAAGTTTTTCTATTCTAGCCATTTCGGCAGGAGTAACGATCTTGCTTTTGAATCCCTGAGAGTTCATGTAAATCCTTTTATTATATCGCTATGCTGTGTTATTTTCTTTCTTATACGAAAAAAGTTCTAGAATCTATTTTTTTATGAAAAAAAAGATCATTTTTATACTGCTAGCCTTCTTTGTTTGCTTACCTTTTCTTTATCATTTTTCCAACCTTAAAAGCAAATCACGCAAAGACAGAGCCCATACCGATCTTACAATCATCGGACAAGTGAAAATGACCGATAGCATAGGAAGACAACCTGTAGAAGTGATCAAAGCTCTTCGGGAGGATCTTAATATTGGTTTTATCCCAACTGATGTCTTTGATATGACGAATGTTCCTAAGAACATAAATAAATTACTTCATAAGGAAAAAAAAATAGCTCCTGTCGTC
>DAIEPN010000102.1 GCA_027348355.1 Chlamydiota bacterium
AGAAGTCCCTTTCAGGAGAATGAGAAGAATTGCTCCTACAAGTGCAATGCCAGAGCGATTTAACACAAGACCTGGAATGTTACCTAAAATCATTCCAAGATATACAAACAGTAAAATGGCGACGGTCGATAAGTCCATATTTACCTAACACATTTATACGCACTTTACCGGATGTGTAGTAATATAAAAAATTTTCATTTCTTGCAAAACTTTAGCTGTGTCTTGAAAAACTACACGAGACGGCGGTAAACTTTTCAAGAAAAACTTTCCATATGCTTTTGTCATCACTCTTTTATCAAGGCAGACAACGCACCCTCTGTCGTTTTTCTTACGAATCAACCTTCCAAAGCCTTGTTTGAATTTTACTACGGCTTGTGGAACACTGTACTCTAGGAATGGATCTCTCCCTTGTTCAACTAGAGACTCGTAATACGCTTCTACCATAGGCTCACTAGGAACTTTAAAAGGAAGCTTTACGATCACAATAAGCCGTAAAATATCCCCAGGGATGTCAATCCCTTCCCAAAACGAATCTGTTCCAAAAAGTACGCTGCCCGATCTTGCACGGAATTTTTCAAGTAGCACCTGTCTTGAAGCTTCGCCCTGTCTTAAGAAAGAGTAAGAGAATTTTTCTGCTTTCGGAAGAAGTTTTTCATAGCAGGAAATGAGCATCTCGTAGGAAGTGAAAAGAATAAAAGCGTTGCCCTCGCTCACTTGGATAAGGTTCCAAATTTTCTCATAGGCTTCTGAGGCAAATGCAGGAGAGCTTGGATCTGCAATATCGGAAGGAACAAGCAAAAGAGAATTCTTCTCATAATCAAAAGGAGAGTCATACACTTTTTCTGTAACTTCTCGTCTGCTATGGTCTATTCCCAAATTTTTCTTGATAAATCCAAAATCTCTCATCGTTGTAAGGGTTGCGCTGCAGAGCCCAACTGTCAGCTGCCTTTTAAACACAACTTCACTTAAGTAAGAGGAGACATCTAATGTTGCATCGATAAGTGTAGTATTTGTACTTAAGGCTAAATTGCTTTTTTCAATATAGCGCACTCGATTTTTTGCACCATTTTCTTCAAAAAAGTTTTGAAAATTTTCAACGAGTTCTTCTAAACGAACGAACAAGGTGTGCATCTCCATGCAAGAAGAACGAATCTTTTCTTTCGTCGCATCAGATACTGCAGAATATAAATCTTCTTCCCAGTACAAAAGCATTTGTGAGAACCTCTTTAGATCCTTAACAAGCTCTTGGAACACGGGAACAATATTGTCTTTCCACAGAGGATCTTGAAGAGTTGCTTTTCGAAGGCGCCATTTCTTTTCACGGAAATCTTCTTTTTTCGATTCTTCAAAAAACTGATCAAGCAAAGCAAAGGTCTCTGCAATTTTCGGCATAAGAATTCGTTTTTCAGCAGGGATATCTAGCTCCACGCGCTGAAGGATCGAAAGAAGATCTTTAGAATTTTTTGATTGTACAAGCAGCTTTTCTCGAATCTTTCCAAGAGGACATTGTTCCAAAGCTCCTTCTGAGATAATTCTATTAAGCAGTCTGTATAAATCGCTGCGATGGATTTTGACGGCCAAACTATCTAGAGCGATCTGTTCTATATGATGAGCTTCATCTATAATCAGCCTTGTATAAGGAGGAAGGATCGATTTTTCTTCGTTATAATCTTTGCGATTTTTTGCGACCATATCTGCAAAAAGCAGGTAATGATTCACAATCAAAATCTGCGCATCTGCTACATTTTTTCTAGCCGCAAAAAAATGGCAATTTTTGTATTCGGGGCAGTGAATATGCGTACAGCTATCACTGTCTGCTGATACTTTATCCCAATTCGCGGCTGAAACGGGAAAGGAGAGGCTGGATTTAGAACCATCTTTTGTGGAATATCCCCAATTCTCAATCGCCTTCCATTCGGAAGAACCTTCGGAAAAAAGTGTAGTGGAAAGACTTTCTTGCTCATGGAATTTTTTCATGCAAAGGTAATTTCCCATGCCTTTCACAAGAACCACTTTGATGTCGATCCCTAAAATTTGTAGAAGAAGAGGAAGATCTTTATGAAATAGCTGCTCTTGCAGAGCAATCGTGTGAGTGGAAATGACGGTTTTTTCTTTTTGCGTAAACGCCCAGAAAAGGGCAGGAACAAGGTAGGCAAAGCTTTTGCCCGTTCCCGTTCCGGCTTCAATAAGGGCAATTTTTTCATCGAGATAGGATTCGAAAACTTGAAATGACATCTCCCACTGAGAGACCCTCTCTTCAAATCCATCTAAAGAAGCGGCGAGGAGTCCCTCGGAAGAGAAAATTCGCTTTGCGAATTCCTCGTACGACTTTTTTATAGACAAAGGCCCTTCTCAGCAAAGATAAGTTCTTATTCACCTTCTAGCAAATCTAAAAAGGCCTGTAGCTGTTTTGAACGCGTTGGATGCCGCATCTTTCTTAACGCTTTAGCTTCGATCTGCCTTACACGCTCTCTTGTCACTTTGAAACGAACGCCCACTTCTTCGAGAGTCTTTGGCTTACCATCAAGTAGACCAAAACGTTCGATAAGAACTGTACGCTCACGATCTGTCAAAGTGGAAAGAACATCGTTCATCTTGTCTTTCAAAATTGAATAACCGGTAGCTTCTGCAGGAGATTCTATGCCCGTATCTTCCAAGAAATCTCCAAATTGGCTCTCGCCTCCATCTCCAACTTCGGCTTGAAGAGAGATTGGGTGCTGGGCAATTTTGTAAATTTCACGTACACGATCAGGAGTAAGCCCTAACTCATTAGCAAGTTCTTCCGGAGTCGGTTCACGACCTGTTTCCATCATGAGTTTTTTCGCGCCGCGTAGCACCTTGTTGATTGTTTCAATCATATGCACAGGAATTCTGATGGTACGGGCCTGATCAGCGATCGCCCTCGTTACAGCTTGTCTAATCCACCACGTCGCATAAGTAGAAAACTTATATCCACGGCGATATTCAAATTTTTCTACAGCTTTCATAAGACCCATATTCCCTTCTTGAATCAAATCTAAGAAGGAAAGACCGCGGTTTGTATATTTTTTTGCAATCGAGATAACAAGTCTTAAGTTCGACTCTACCATCTCTCTTTTTGCTTCTTGGCTCTTGTCCATCCAGCGTTGGAGCATGCGGACATCTTTTTTGAACTCTTCTAAAGTTCTACCCGCAGCAAGCTCTCGTTTTTTCAGTTTGCGCTGTACGGCCATTAATTTCGCTGCAGCAAACTTATTCTTTTCAGCACGCGGGGCAAGCTCTTGGATTTCTTTTTCGAGAACAAGGAAACGATCATAAGCTCTGAGAACCACTTCCCCGAAATCTTCGATAATATTGTGTCTACAATGCATTCTACGCAAATAAGCTTGCGTGCGAATGCGAGATTTTTCAATATCTTCTGTAATACGAACATGGTCTACTTTTTTGATCTTAGGATTTCTAAGTTCGAATAAAAACTCTTGAAGAAGATTGTCTTCTTTACGAAGAAGCTCGCAAAGTCTTGGCAAAATGGCTAAATAAGCAGGTTTGTCTAAAATCTCTTTTTCGGAGATCACTTTATCAAAGCGCTCTTTATTGCTGATCAGGTAGTTGATAATAGAGATCGCTTCTCTACTAGAATAACGAAAGCGCATGATGATGCGCTCAATTTGAATCTGCGCCTTTTCAATCCTTTTAGAAATTTCTACTTCTTCTTCACGTGAAAGAAGGGGAACTGACCCCATCTCTTTCAAATACATACGAACAGGATCGTCAGAAGTTCCTTCTGCTTTTTTAGAAATTCCCTCTAGTTCTTTGGCTTCTTTTTTACGCTCTTTCTGTCTTTCAACCTCGATCTGGTTTAGGACTTGGATGTCCATTCCGCTAAGGAAGATAAGAACTTGGTCGATTTGTTCTGCCGAATCAAATGTCATCGGCAAAATTTCATTAATCTCTTCGTAGGTGATGTAACCTTGTTCTTTAGCAATCGCGACGATTTCTTCAATTTTCTGTTGATGCTGCTGATTAAATAGATTGCTGAATGTGCCTTTCGTCATGGTATCCTAAGAATAAATGTAACCCTTTAATTGTGTGAAGAATTCCCCTTATTGTCAAGACTATAAAAAACCAGCTGATTCAAATAAAGAGTAAAAAAACGATATGGCCTTACAAAGGGGAAAGTAAAAAAACAACTTTGAAACTAGAGAAACAATCACTAATATAGACCTAAAAAGTCATTTGAGGCTCTGATGGCATCAAAAATCCATCCATTCGACCAAGCTTCTATAAAAAAAAATTTATCTTCTCATTTTGAGAAAGAAAAAGTTGTATTAGACCGATCTTTTCCTGAAATACAGCAAACTGCGGACGTTGCATGGGAAGCTAAAAAAATTATTTTTCAAATCCTTTGTAAACCCAGAAATGTTCTAAAAATACAGGAAATGTTCTCTGAATTTCAAAAAATTGGCTGGAGCATCGCATGGATTTTACCAGATACCGTCTTGAGTAAAAAAGTAGCGTCTCCAGAAGAGGTTCTTCTGCGAAAAGGACCTAGTTACTTTATAGACCAAGAAGGGCAGATTTATGATCAACTTACCCTTTTTCATATAGATCGTAGAGTTCTAACAAGTCCTTTATTTCCTGTAACCCTATCTTCCCCCATATCTCTTTCCCCCACCTTTCATAGAGAAGGATTGCCTCAAATTCTACAAAATCGCCTACGCGACTCCCTTCTTTATTTTCGAGGGGATATCGTCGATAGAGCCCTAAACCACCCATCCTTTCTTTCCAAAATTCACCTTTGGGAAGTGGGACTTTTAGGCAAAAAACCTCTTTCACTCTTACAGAAAATCGAAGAAATGCACACTATTTTTTTGAATAAGTTGCTCGAAAAACTCTCAGCAGAAGATTTCCCTCTTTGACGAATTATTTCTCATCCTATATAATCCCCTTAAAAAAGATCTGAAAATCTTGTTTTGTAAACATTGAAGGGTAAAAATGGCAAAAGAAAAAGAAGAGAAAAAAAAGGTAAAACGTCCTACACCTGCAAAGCGTATTCTACAGTCTGATAAAAGACATGCACGTAATAAAGCGTTTAAATCAAAAGTAAACTCTGCAATCAAAATCATGCAGCAATCTGCAACAGCTAAAGCTGAACCTAAAGCTGTACAAGCTCACCTCGCAGCTGTTTATAGCTTGATGGATAAAGGTGTAAAAATGGGGATTTTCAAAGCGAACAAAGCAAATCGTACAAAGTCTCGCCTTACAGTAAAAATCTCTAAGTAAGCGAATACATTTTCCAGGCTAACAAAATTTCAGGAAATGCAATTTTCTAAAAGTTGTTAGCCATTTTTCTACGATTCTTTTCATAAATTCTGGCCTTACTTAACTGAATCCTTTATCAAGTCCTTATCGTTCTTCAAATTTGTATCATCAAATTTAAATTTTTCTCAAGTAATGCACTATAATATCGTATTTATTGGGGAAAAGCTAATGATATGATTGTCATTATTTTATGTGGTGGGGACAAGGGATCTCAAGAGAAAGATATCCAAAAAACCAAAGATTGGTGGCAGTTCTACAAATGATTCAATTAAACAGAGGTAATGATGACTTGTTCCAACATCATAATCTTTGTCCAGTAAAAGGGCGAAGCGAGTTTTTACTATGTATTTTAGGTTTTTTGTAATTTGAATGAAAGCTTTGTTGACCTGATATGCCAGGGTTTCAAAATCAAACGAAAGTCAGTAGTGAGTTTGCAATTAAGGAGGGACTAAGCTGTAAAGCCGCTTTACAATCCCAGAAAACTTCTTCGTATCTCTTCGAAGAATTTCCAAAACCGTCTCTTTGTCTCCATAGATCTCTAATTTTTTACGAGCTCTTGTCACGCCAGTATAAAGGACCTCTTTTCCAAAGGCTTCCGAGCCCTTAGGTACAATCACGATTGCTTCTTCGTATTCACTGCCCTGGCTTTTATGAACGGAGATACAGTACCCATATTCAAAGGAGGGTAATAAGGAAGCTTGTATGTGCCGCATCTCATCTTTTTTCTTACCCCGAAATACAGCATAGTCTTCAGAATTGAATAATCCTTCACGCATGACCGCTTGCTTTTTACGTACTAGCAGGCCAGTTTCTCCATTGAATAGATCTAGTTCATAGTCTGTTCTCGTTATGAGAATCGGGATGACACAATATTGTCCTAAGGGAACTCTCGAAAAATAATGAGACGCCATCTTGTGGTTTAGGTTATCTACACCAAAAGGGCCTTTGCGCATACATGATAAGACTTTATATGCATCCATAGCCTGCAAAAGGTAATGAGGATCGAGCTGCTCAAATAAAAAGGTCTTTTCTATCTTTTGGTATAAAAAAGAGAGGAGAGCATCTTCTTCTAAAGGTTTTAGCAGACTCGTAAGGAGCTTCGGCTTCCCAGCTTTGATCTCTTCTGAGAGATGGATCAATTCTTGTCTTTCAAATCTTGCAGGGTTTATCAGTTTTGCAAAGGCAAGCGCGCTATTTGAGCTAGCATACTGAACTAAATCTGCAAATACAGCTCCTGTTTCAATGGGGGAAAGCTGGCAATCGTCTCCGAGTAAAATCAACTTAGCGCCTTCAGGGATACGAGAGAGAAGGCAAGAAAACATTCCTGCATCAATCATGGAACATTCATCGACAATCACCATATCCGCGTCAAGTGGCACCCCATCTTTAGAAAAATCCTTCCAAGATTTAATTTGCAAAGCATGATGAAGAGTTCCAAATTGCAGCACAGCTTTTGGAAATTGATGTAAAGAAAAAGAGGACTCTAATCGCATAGCAGCTTTTCCAGTAGGGGCTGCTAAAATAATCGTTGCATCCGACTTGTTTTGTAAAAACTGTTTTACAATATGCGCTGCGGTATAAGTCTTTCCTGTACCAGGGCCTCCTGTAATCAAGCAGAGGCTAGATTGCAGTGCTTTCTGTGTAGCGAGCTTTTGATCTTCTCGCAAAGAATCTGTAGCAACCTCAGAAGTAAGGTTGTTTTCGGACTTAGAAGCAGAGAGAAGTCTTTTGAGATGGAATATGATTTTGTCTTCATAGACCCAATTTCTTTGAAAATACAAGCAATCATCAAAGAGAACGAACGGCTTAGATACAAATTCTTGGGCTTCCGGAGAAGTTTCTACAATCTCCGAGGGTAACACTGTCTTAGATGTAGAAGCCAAATGTAGAATTTCTTTTATCAGATCCTGATCTGCAGAGTTAGATTGAAAAAATGTTTCTAAAGATTTTTTCTCTAAGGGAAGGCAAAGATGTCCTTGTCTATAAGAGGTCATAAGAAGAAAAAATGCCGCTATTGCTTCACTGCCCATCTCCGGGATGTACGCTAGCATCCTATGGACGAAATGGGAATCGATTTCTTCAAAGTCTCCCTTTATAGTAAGCTGATCTATATATTTTATTCGTTCCATACCAGATCTTTTGTAGAAATGTGTTTAGAAGCATTCCAAGCATCTGGAATAAAATGATAGCTAGACAAACCTCGTAAAAAAATATAGAAGCAGCCACCAAAGAGAGTAAAAAAAGGCTCTTTCGTGAAAGTAGAAAGATAGCGGTCTAAAGCATCTTGATAAATTGAGGCCTGTAAGAAATATTGATGCTCCCGCATAGCTTTTTCTATATTTATTCCTTCATATTCTTTTCTACAAGAACCCAAATAATTTGATTTCCAATCGATGAAATAATATCTACCATCTTTCTCAAAAACCATATCAATGGTCCCTTTCACGTAGGTAGAATCTTGAGCGTACATAAACTCCATCTCAACCTGAATCTTTTCAGGATCAATATCGCAAAGGCAAAAGCTCTCTGTTTTTGTTTCTAAAGGCTTTTGTAAAATCTCTATAACAAAGGATACGATTGCATCTTTCCAGTTCTCAAGTACAGTGCATTTTAGCTTTTTAGTAACTAAAGCCTCAATCTTCTCAAGCTGTAAAGGCCTTTGAAGTCTAAAGCGAAACACATCTTCTAAAATGGAATGTAGAAGTATTCCTGTATGAATACCACTTGGCAGTGTGTACATTGTTTTCTCCGAAAGATGCATCTCTTCAGAAGGTCCCTTAGAAAGGCTCTTTTCCTGAAAACTGAACGGT
>DAIEPN010000112.1 GCA_027348355.1 Chlamydiota bacterium
GTCGAAAATTAGTAAATCATAGGATGTCACATTGGCTACTCCTTAAATTTTTATTTACGGAGGAACGGTAAAAACAAATATTTCTTTATTTTCTACGTAAATCTTCAGAAATAATTTGAAGCTCAATTAAGAGACTATGAGTTGGCTCTGGGTATTGAAGAAATTGGTGTAAAATTTTTGATAAATCAGAAGAGGAAGCGTCCTGGTTATCAAAATTGAGCGCTGCGCTGAGAAGAGAAATGTCTTGGGAAGTATCGGGGATGGAGAGGGGCTGCGTTAGGATGGTCTTGACGATCTGACCTGCGTCGAGTAAATTTTCTCTTTGCATGCATTCCTCCTTAAAATTTATAAATTACTTTTAAACTTTACTGCTTTCTCCGCGTCTAGGTTAGTTTTTGTTATGGCATCGGCAATTCTTTGTAATTTGTCAGGGTCATTCACATTTCTGTAATCTAACTCTTTGAGTTCCTTGACTAGATAGTCAATATCATCAGCAAATTGCATAGATAAATTGGACACGTGGATAGGGTGAGAAGGGTCGGATGGTGAGGTAGGAGGTATGGTGCTCATGTAAAGGGTCTCCTAAAGGTCAGGGCTCTTTAAATATCTTTTAAAACATTTATGAAAATATAATCTATATGTTTTCAAAAAAAAGGTTGAAAAAATGAATGCCTTAAGTAGAATTACTACATTTTTCTTGTAGTATATTAGCTAGAATAGATAATGTATTGTCCGCAGTTATAGGGAGATAAACATGCAAGAGTCGCTTCGTCTCATTTTAGATATTCAAGAGTTAGACATGAAAATGATCCGTCTGATGCGTCTTCGCAGACAGCGTCAAGATGATTTGCAGCAAATTGACTCACTCCGCAAAGAATTACACCAGCAGCTCGGAGAAAAAGAGAAAGAGATTATCGAACTTAAGAAAAATAGTGACCTTCTCGAGCAAAAAATTGCTGATTGCAATGCTAAAATAAGAAAATTGGAAAGCCAGCAAAGCTCTATCAAGAAAGTGGACGAGTTTAATGCGATTACACAAGAAATGACGGCCGCCGAAAGAGAGAGAATTGCCCTAGAGCAGAAAGTGTCTGATCTTGTTGACAAGAGGATCGCAGAGGAAGAACTTTTAGAGAAGATTAAGGACAGTTTAAAAACTTCTGAAGCCAGCACAAAATCCCTAGAGCACGAGATCCAAGCAAGTATCGAACTTATCAATCAAGAAGGTTCTTCTTTAAAAGAAGAACGCGATGTAATTGCAGTGAAGGCTTCTCCAGAGCTTTTACATATTTATGAGCGTCTTTTGCGTAATAAGAAAGATCGCGTTGTTGTGGCTATCGAAAACCGTACATGCAGTGGTTGCCATATCGCGCTGACAGCGCAGCATGAAAACTTAGTTCGTAAGGGAGAAAACATTGTTTTCTGCGAACATTGCTCTCGAATCCACTACTGGCAAGAAAGTGAGATTGTAGAAGGAACCAGCGCAGCTTCTAAACGCCGTCGTCGCAGAGTTGCAAGCGCCTAATTTATCAATTTTTCGGGAAAACAGGCATTCGCCGCCATGGTTTGCTGTGGGGGAGGAAAGTCCGGACTTCGCAGGAGAAGATGCCAGTGAAATACTGGGGGCCGCAAGGCTACGGAAAGTGTAACAGAAAACATGTCGCTACTTGTTTTGTTTATCGATTCAAGTAGACAGAGTGAAATTGTTGATTTTAGGAATCGACCGCCTTATAGAGATATAAGTGTGCTATAAACCCCATTTGAAGCAAGAAATAATGAGCTGTTTTACGTTCTCCGCGTGAGGCTTATTAGACAAATCGCTTGAGATTTTTGGTGACAAAAGTCCTAGATGAATGATGCCGCCTTAAGGAAACTTAAGGAACAAAATCCGGCTTATCGTTTTCCCGATTTTTCTTTTCTAAAGGATGAGTCCTTTCATAGACTTCTCTTTGCAATGTTGTAGAAACTTTCGTATAGATCGTTGTTGTATTAAGAGAGCTGTGACCAAGAAGGACTTGAATCGTTTTCAGATCCATGCCATTTTCTAGCCAGTGCGTTGCGATTGTATGTCGAATGGTATGAGGTGTGATCTTTCCAGAAAGCCCGCTACGCTTTAAATATTCGTCAAATTTTCGATCAACCGACCTCGTTGTGATCCGCTTTCCCCACTTGTTCAAAAAAATCGCAAAAGGATCTTGCTCGGGCTTATGAATATCTGACTCCAGATTGCGTAGTGGATGAGTTAAATATTTAGATAGCCACTCCGTGGCGCTTTTTGTGATGGGAACGATCCGCTCTTTTTTTCCTTTTCCAAGGATCCGAAGGCGGTGATTCTCAGCATCAAAATGACTACGGCTTAAGCCCACAAGTTCGCTGATTCGAATACCACAGCTATAAAAGACTTCCATGATGCAACGATCTCGAAATCCTAAATAGGTGTCAAGATCAGGAAGAGCGAAAAGACGTTCAATTTGAGCATATGTGAGTACATTGGGGATTTTTTTCTCCAGCTTTGGAGAAGAGATCTCTTCCATAGGGTTTGTCTCTAAAAGCTTTTCTTTTGAGAGAAACTGAAATAAGGAACGTAAGCTCGCAAGCTGGCGCACAATTGTTTTTTTGCTCTTTTGCGCAGCATGGAGATGGCTTAAATATCTTCGAACCACTTTCTTATCAATGGATTCTAAAGAGAAATCTTTAGGTGGATCTTCTTTCGCTCCAGCTTCTTGTAAAACATAATTTTTAAAAGATTTGAGATCGATGCCGTAGTTTCGAATGGTATGTATAGAAGCGTTTTTTGTGAGCTTTAGGTAGGTTAAAAATTTTTGGGTATTTTCTTCAAAAGAAAGCATAAGTTCTTGTTCTGAGTAGGAGATTGTGCTAAGATTACTATCCATTTCTTTACCCAGTCTAAGAACATATTATGATTACTCTCAACTCTATTTCAAAAAAAATTGGTAGCCGGGTCCTTTTTGAAGACGTGACAGTCACCTTCAATGAAGGTCGTTATGGTCTTACGGGACCAAACGGTGCTGGAAAATCAACTCTTTTAAAAATTCTAATGAAGCTGGAAGAACCTACATCCGGCTCAGTCACCCTGCCAGATCGTGTTGGTTTCTTAAAACAGAACATTGAAGATTATAAAGATATAAGAGTGATTGATACAGTGATCATGGCCAATAAGAGACTATGGAGTGCCCTTCAAGAAAGAGATAGACTCTATGAAGTTGAAATGACGGATGAAATTGGAATCAGACTCGGGGAGTTAGAAGAAGTCATTGCTGACGAAGATGGTTATATGGCGGAAACGAATGCCGAGATGCTCCTGATCGGAATGGGGATTTCTATAGAAAAGCATAATTTGACAATGAAAGAAATTCCAACAGATATTCAATTTAGAGTCATGCTTTGCCAAGCTCTTTTCGGAAATCCTAAAGCTCTCATGCTTGATGAACCAACTAACCACTTAGATCTCGAATCTATCAGCTGGCTTGAAAACTTTCTTCATGATTATAAGGGAACTCTTATTGTAGTCAGTCACGATAGACATTTTTTAAACGCTGTGACAACTCATATCGCAGATATCGATTTCGAAACATTGATCATTTATCCAGGAAATTATGATGATATGGTCGTTACCAAGTCATCCACACGTGAAAAGGTAGAGCTAGAGAATAAATCAAAAGAGAAGAAAGTGGCTCAGCTGAGAGAGTTTGTTGCTCGATTTGGAGCGGGAACTAGAGCAAGCCAGGTACAATCTCGTCTTCGAGAAATAGAGCGTCTACAACCACAAGAATTAAAGAAGTCGAATATACAAAGACCTTATATTCGATTTTATCCTCCGGAAAAAGCATCAGGTCAGATCGTCTTTAAAGTTTCTCATATCAGCAAATCGTATGACTCAGGATCTGTCATTAAGGATCTTTCTTTTGAGGTGGCTCGTGGTGATAAAATTTGTATCATTGGAAACAACGGGCGCGGAAAAACAACGCGTTTGAAAATGCTTGCAGGAGTTTTAACACCTGATAGCGGGAAAATTGAAGTTGGCCATCAAGTGCAAATTGGATATTTCCCACAAAACCATTCTGAGATTATCAATAAAAAAAGTTCATCTACCATATTTGATTGGCTGAAAAATAAAAGAGAAGGTGTGTATGATCAGGATGTTCGCAGCATTTTAGGAAAAATGCTCTTTGGTGGTGACGACGCCTTTAAATCGGTAGCTCATCTATCCGGAGGAGAGACTGCCAGGGTGATTATCGGTGGAATGATGCTTTGCAATTGCAATGTTCTTCTACTAGACGAACCAAATAATCACTTAGATTTGGAAGCAGTTTCTGCGCTTGGATGGGCGCTGGAAGATTTTAAAGGAACGGTTGTCATGGCAGCGCATGATAGAACTTTGATCACAACTGTTGCGAACAAAATCCTTGCTTTTGAAGAGGATGGAGTTCATTTCTTTGAAGGGCCTTACGAGGAGTATCTACTAGCGAAAAAAGGATAAGAGGAGGGAGAGCATGTCACTTCTGGAAAAATATTTAGCAAAACATCCCGTTCAGAAAAGAAGTTCTGCAGCCATTGCCCATTTTGCAGCTCTCGATTATATTGGTCATTATCATCCCATGATCGCGCAAAAGATTATGGATGAGCTCAAAGACCAAAGAAGCCATTTAAAACTCATTGCTTCAGAAAACTTTTGTTCCTTAGCAGTACAACTTTCTATGGGGAACTGGCTTACTGATAAATATGCAGAAGGCTATCCTTATAAACGATTTTATGCAGGCTGTGAAAATATCGATGCTATTGAACACGAAGCTATAGAAGAATTGAAAAATCTCTTCCACGCAGATCACGCTTACGTACAACCACATTCCGGTGCTGATGCAAACCTTGTTGCTTTTTGGGCAATCTTAGTCCATCGTGTACAAAACAAAGAGCTGGAAAAACTAGGACATAAATCAATTGATGTCTTAACTCCCGAGGACTATGAAAGAGTCCGTAAGCTCATGCTGAGCCAAAAATTGATGGGGCTTTCCCTTAATTCAGGTGGACATCTCACTCACGGATATAGACACAATGTAAGTTCTAAATTTTTTCAATCCGTGTCATACGAGGTAGATCCCAAAACACAGCAGATTGATTATGATGCACTTCAAAAGCAGGTTCTTAAAGAAAAACCAGACGTCCTTCTTGCCGGATATTCTGCTTATCCTCGTAAAATCAACTTTGCCGTTATGCGTGAAATTGCAAATCAAGTAGGCGCCACTCTTTTAGTGGATATGGCACATTTTTCAGGACTTGTTGCAGGAAAGGTTTTCACAGGAGACTACAACCCTGTCCCTTTTGCTGATATCATCACCTCCACAACACATAAAACGCTTCGCGGTCCAAGAGGTGGATTTATCTTATGTAAAAACGAATACAAAGAAGTTGTCGATAAGGGATGCCCTCTTGTTTTAGGAGGACCTCTTCCTCATGTAATTGCCGCGAAGGCCATTGCATTCAAAGAAGCTAACACCCCGGCTTTCCAAGAGTATGCCCGTCAAGTCGTAAAAAATGCAGAAGTGTTGGCTGACCGTCTAATGAAAAACGGAGTTACAATCACAACAGGGGGAACGGAAAATCACCTGATTGTAATTGATGTTGCAAAAAGTTTTGGGCTCAATGGTAGACAAGCAGAAGTGTTACTTCGACAAGCCCTCCTTACCGTAAACCGCAACTCCATTCCTTTTGATCAAAACGGGCCTTGGTATGCATCTGGTGTTCGTATCGGAACTCCTGCTGTAACGTCGCTAGGTATGAAAGAAGAACAAATGGAAGAGATTGCTGACTTGATTACAAAACTTCTTAAAAATGCGAAGGTACCAGAGGGACTCTCTGATCTAGACCGGAAAAAAGCACGGGCAGATGTGGATCATGAGATTTTGCATGGAGTTCAAAAAAGGGTCAAAGAGATTCTCTCTAGCTTCCCATTGTATCCAGAAATTGAGCTGTAATAAAACACAGGGAGATCCGGGGTTTGATCTCCTTGTGTGTAGATTTAGATAGGCTGCAGCGCTCTTACTTCTCCTGCCATAAGGCGCTTTTTTTTGTTATCGTTAAAATATACGTGTATTTATGGAATAGGTTATTCTTAAGTCTGAGAGCTATTTTCATTTCGGTACAATTGCGATGTAAATTTGTAAAATAACAAATTGCCTTCGATTTTTTTATCAAAGTTATCTCTCAATAGTTTAAATAGAGGGTCTCTGGTGTATCATCTTTATCACGTGTTACCAGAAAAGACCCTGCAGCCGCTGTAGCTACGATAAGGACAATTAGAGCAGGTGGACAAAAGACTCCTAAAATGACTGCAGTGGCTACCCAAGTGATAATAAAGACCGCGCCCAGAATATCTTTTGCACTAAAATCTGCTCCTATAGCTTTTATCTTATCGACTACATAGCGACCCACTTCGGATGCTCTATCACTGAAATTGATAGGGTTGTCGGATTGGGGAAAAGATGCTGGTTTTTCGGGTCCCGTGGTTGTTCTTAACGATGCTGTCATAAGATACACTCTAATGTTTCTGTTATTTTTAATATTAAATGATAATTATATCATAAATTTTAATTTTTTTATAAAAACTTTTTAATTAATTGCAATTATCTTGTGTTTAGATATTTATAAAAAGTAGGAATATAAAAATAAAGTCTTTCTCCTTCGAAATTCAAAAGTATGTAAGCGTTTTATAATCAATCAGTTGTGTGTTCTTGAAGTGAGGAAGGGCGTTGTTGCGTAATTGAAATTTTTGAGTTTTCTTCCTAAAAACAAAAATTCTGAGAAGCCCCGATCGTTTAATATCTTACATTCTAACAGGCAATCCCAGAGTATTCACT
>DAIEPN010000132.1 GCA_027348355.1 Chlamydiota bacterium
TTAAAGATGAATCTCTTGAAGATGCGAAAGCCCAAACTGAAAACCTTATCTTCTCTATTCCAAAATATAGCAGTGAAATCAAAGCTTTAGAACCTGAGGAGTCAAACCTTTTGTATGTCTTGATGTATAAAATCGATCAAGTGTTTACAAAGCATCAGACCAAATACTGGGCAGGTAGAGAAACCCTTTTAGGCGCTATCCTTCACAAAGGACTTTTGCCATGGGACGATTATCTATATCTATTTATTCTCGATACAGATGAAAAGAAATTGGAAGAGATGAAAGAAGATTTTGAGACGGTGGGTCTTGTCGTACACAAGTATTGGAAAGACCTTTATAAAATCCACAAGAAGACCTTCCGTTCCGTTATCCTGCCGCAGATATTTTTGTGATGAGCTTAGAAAAAAGAAATGAAGTCCAAGATGTGTACATCCATAAATCCTACGATTTTTATTGGCATTGGAACCACGACCGTTTTTTCTATTCACAGATTGAAAATATCTCAAGGATCCCTTTCGGCCCTTTGACTATCCCTATTCCAGGGGATCCGGAGTCTTATCTAAATCGCATTTTTGGAATGCCGGGATATCCTGACTTTTGGAAGAAATATGCAATCGAACCGATCTTCGACCACAAAGTAGAAAACTGGTCCTCGTATAAAGGAGCTGCATTTGTAGAGATCAATGATTTCTCCCCAGCCTTGTGGAAATAACTAGCTATCTTAGAAAAATTTAAATTTTTGACTTTTCGTAGGTTATGTGCTAATTTTGAACCTTATTTTTATTTTTATACTCTCTAAAAAAAACTATGAAAGACCTACCTAAATCCTATGAACCTAAGCTAGTAGAAGAAAAATGGTATAAGCTTTGGGAAGAAAATAATTTTTTTACTGCAAACGCCAAATCCCAAAAACCACCCTTTTGCATTGTAATCCCCCCTCCTAACGTAACTGGCGTACTTCATATGGGACATGCCCTTGTTAATACTCTACAAGATGTGCTCATCCGCTGGAAGCGGATGTCTGGGTTTGAAGCTCTTTGGGTTCCAGGTACAGACCATGCAGGGATTGCCACACAGACGGTCGTTGAAAGAGACCTGATTGCAAAGACCGGAAAAAAAAGAAAAGATTTTTCTAGGGAAGAGTTTTTACAACATGTATGGGATTGGAAAGAGAGAAGCGAAAAAGAAATTTTACAGCAACTCAGACGTTTAGGATCCTCTTGTGATTGGTCAAGACTTCGTTTCACTATGGACGAGCAATGCTCTAAAGCGGTTCGAGTGGTTTTCAAAAAGATGTTTGATGAAAATCTCATCTATCGCGGTGATTATCTCGTCAACTGGGACCCTGTAACACAAACTGCTCTTGCTGACGACGAAGTAGAGTACGAAGAGCAAAGCTCATTTTTATGGCATTTCCGTTATCCTTTAGAAGATGGAAGTGGCTATATCGTTGTTGCAACAACACGTCCTGAAACCATGCTAGGGGATGTAGCGATCGCATATTCTCCAAAAGATAAAAAACATGAGAACTTAGCTGGAAAAAATGCTGTTTTGCCCTTAGTAGGAAGAACTCTTTCTTTCATTGCAGACCACCATGTAGATCCAGAATTTGGAACAGGGCTTGTAAAAGTAACACCTGGCCACGATCCAAATGACTATGAAATGGGAATTCGTCATGGACTTGAAATGATCAACATCATGACGCCGGAAGGAAAAATCAACGATCAGTTCCCAGAATTTGCCGGCCTTACTATGCAAGAAGCGAGAATGGCTGTTGTTAAACGGATGCAAGAACTCAAACTTGTTGAAAAAATCGAACCTCATACTCTTCGTGTCGGTGTATCGTATAGATCTAAGGCTATCATCGAGCCCTATTTGTCTAAGCAGTGGTTTGTTAGAATGAGTGCGTTCAAAGAACCACTTCTTTCCGCTGTGAAAAATAGTAAAGTCCGCCTCATTCCTAAAAATTTTGAAAATACCTACTTCCATTGGATTGAAAATTTACGTGATTGGTGTATCTCCAGACAACTCTGGTGGGGTCATCAGATCCCCATTTGGTACAATAAAGAAGATCCATCCCGTGTGATCTGCCACGATGGCCTGGACACCCCCTCCGAAGTAAAAGCCCAACCAGACAAATGGGTACAGGAAGAAGATGTATTGGACACTTGGTTCTCTTCTGCCCTTTGGCCTTTTAGCGTTTTGGGATATCCTGAAAAAACCCCTGACCTTGCTAAATTCTACCCTAATTCTACCCTCATCACAGGACACGATATCTTATTCTTCTGGGTTGCTCGTATGATCATGATGGGAGAATATGTGATGGGAGAAGTTCCTTTCCCAGAAACATTCCTACATGGACTGATCTATGGAAAATCATATTGGCGTTACAACAAAAATGGATCGATTGCTTACGCATCTCCTGAAGAAAAGGCCTCTTTCGATAGGGGAGCACCTCTCCCTTCTGAAGTTCGCTCGAAGTGGGAGAAAATGTCTAAATCAAAAGGTAATATTATAGATCCACTCGAAATGATCGACATGTATGGAACCGATGCAACACGCATGGCGCTTTGCGCAAGCGCGAACCAAAATAGACAAATCGACTTAGATGTGAGAAAATTTGAAGAATTTAAAAACTTCGCCAACAAAGTTTGGAATGGCGCCAGGTTCGTGTTCATGAATTTAGAGTCCCTATCATCTGAGGAACTATCAGAAGGAGTGGATCTCTCTACTCTTTTATTAGAAGATAAATGGATTTTATCACTCCTTGGGTCTACCATTTCCCGTACAAATAAGCTTCTTGAAGAATACTCTTTTGACATCGCAGCAACGACTGCTTACGACTTTTTCTGGAAAGATTTCTGCGCTTACTATCTAGAGATTGCAAAACCAATCCTTTTTGGGAAAAAAGGCTCCCCTCTTGATCAAAAAAATAAGCAAAAGATCTTAGTCATCGTTCTTACTTCATGTATTCGTCTTCTTCATCCTATGACCCCTTTCATTACGGAAGAAATTTTCTCCCTTCTTAAAGATCATTTTTCCTCTGTAACAGAAAAGTCTTCTGCGGACGTATACACTAAAGAGGCTATCTCTGCTTTACAAAGTCCTCGTTGCATTGTAGCCCCTTATCCTACAGTCCTACCGGGAACAAAGAGCGAAGAAGTAATTGAATATACTTTCCAATTTATGCAAGAGCTTATCTATGGCGTTCGAAATATTAGAGCAGAAATGCAACTTGCACCCAATCTTGCCACAGATCTTTTCATTGTAGGGAAAAAGGAAAATGCCAATTTAGAAATCATAAAAAATCATCTCGGTATTTTGCATGCGATGGTGAGAGTGAATGAAGTTCATTTTGTAAATATCCCTCCACAAAATCACTTTAGCGCAACATCTGTACTTCGTGATTTAACATTGCTCATCCCTCTTCCTGAAGAGCTCAAAGAAAAGGAGTTTTCTCGTCTTACAAAAGAGAAAGAGAAGCTGATTCTTCAACAAAATGGAATCATCCAAAAACTGGGAAATCCTGAATTTGTACAAAAAGCTCCAGAAGCTCTTGTACAAAAATATAAAATAAATCTCGAGCAAACAGAAAAAGAACTTGTCGAAATCAGTAAAAAATTAAATGATCTAAGGATGGCATAAAAAATCATTGTAGGCTCATGTTACTACCAACTCCAAAAGACATTAAAGAAAGGTATCCCCTTTCTACACATCACAAAGAGTTCCTTCAGCACAGTAATGCTGTAGCAAAAGATATTTTTCATGGTGTAGATAAAAAGTTCGTTATTATTACGGGACCTTGTTCCATACATGATCCTAAAGCCGCGATCGAATATGCAAAAAAACTCTCTGAGTTGTCTCTACGTGTGAGCGATTCATGTTTTCTTATCATGAGAGTTTATATAGAAAAATCTAGATCGACCGTGGGATGGAAAGGAATGCTATATGATCCTTATCTAGATGGTAGTGATGATATTTTAACGGGTCTGGAAGTTTGCAGAAAACTTCTTTTAGATATCACAGAGTTAAAAGTTCCTGTCGCATTAGAGTTTGTAGATCCTCTCCTGACCCCCTACATTGATGACCTAGTAACATGGGGGTTTATTGGGGCTAGAAGCTGTAGCTCTCAACCACACAGGCAGCTGTCTTCTCTTTTATCTATTCCCATTGGATTTAAAAATACTGTCGACGGCGATATCATTAGCGCCGTAGAAGGAGTCATCTCTGCGAGCTCTCCTCATACTTTTTTACACGTAAACTCTTTTGGGAACCTAAGCGTAGAGAAAAGCGAAGGAAATCCTTTAGCTCATATCGTCCTACGCGGAGGTCGCCAAAAAGCAAATTATGATCCTGAAACGGTTCGCGCCTCTATTGAACTGCTCAAAAGCGCAGAAGTCTGTCCAAAATTGATCGTAGACTGCTCTCACGGGAACTCTCAGAAAAACCATGTAAAACAAAAAGAGGTGTTTTTCTCGATCATAGATCAAGTTCTTCAAGGAAATAAAAACATCATGGGGGTCATGCTGGAGAGCCACCTTTATGAAGGAGTACAATCTCCTTACCAATCTAGCTCATCCTTGAAATATGGAATTTCCATCACAGACCCTTGTCTAGACTGGGTATCTACAGAAGGCTTGATCCTTTCTGCAGGATGTGCATTCTCAGATGCAACTTTTTCCTCTACTTCTTCAACAGAAGAATTTTCATCCTCTAAATGAATCACTTTAACCCAAAGTTGTTGTTTCCAAGTGCGGTAGGGTTCGCCATGTACAAGGATTTCTGCTTTATATGTTAAAAATCCGCCTCTCTTTAAAAAATCTTCCCCAAGCAGTGTAAAAGTAGAAAATCCTTTTTTGTATTCTACTGGGTAATCAATACTTTTTTCCGAATAATCTTGGAAAATAATAGATAGCCTAGCAACAGGTGCCTGATCAACAATTTCCTGTGGAACATACCAGCTCACTAGCAGCATTTCTCCTAAAGGAGGTTTATCTCTTCTTGGGTCTGGGGTCCCAACTCTAGAGCTCGCCAAATAATCAACATCGATATTTTGTCTCATCACAGAAATATAATATTTATCACATCCAGTGAGGACAAGGGCGCTGCCGAAGAGAAGAAAAAAATGGTAAAGTGAAGCTTTCATATTTTTTAAAATTGTCATATGCTAAAATCATACAAAAACCCCTCTTTTACGTAATCAAACATTCGCTATATGAACACTCTTTGAAAAATTTTTATGACAACGAGAGACAAACAAGCTGTTTTTGGAATCATTTTCACACCGGACCGCAAAAAAGTATTACTCATTAAACGCCGGGACATCCCTGTATGGGTGCT
>DAIEPN010000146.1 GCA_027348355.1 Chlamydiota bacterium
GTCCTTGCTTATGGTATTTGGCACAGTATCTTTAAGTACGCCTTATGTGGCTACCATACTTCTTGTCGCAATTGGTGCTTGGGTCATTGCGGTTAAATCTTTGGGCAAACAATTTACACAACTTACCTCTCCTACTGATGCTCCAAAACCTCAGGATCGAGAAGATACGACTGTGTTTGAGCCTACCTTAGCGATTAGCAAGACCTCTACCTAAAATCTAAACATCTATGGAAACAATTTTTAGTTGGATCATAAATCATGCAGAACAGGCGCACTGGATCATCTTTGTCTGCATTTTGCTTGCAGGGTTCAATATCCCTTTCAGTTTAGATATTTTAACTATTATTGGAGCTGTCTTAGCAGCAACCGTCGTTCCCAAAAATGCCATTCCTTTATTTCTATCCATCTTCATAGGAGCCTATTTCTCAGCATGGATAGCCTATTGGGTTGGAAACCTACTCGGCGACAGGTTTTCAAAAATCAAATGGTTTGCAAAGGCCATGCCTCCGGCTAGAATGGAAAAAGTAAAAATATTTTATGAAAAACATGGTTTTTGGACTTTGTTACTTGGAAGGTTTATCCCATTTGGATTTAGAAATTGTTTATTCATGAGTGCTGGGATCAGCAAAATGAGCTTTAAGAAGTTTATGCTAAGAGACCTTCTAGCTTGCTTCGTATGGAGCAGCTCATCCTTTTTTATCTTCTATACTCTTGGCCATAATTACCAAATTATCTATAGCCATCTTAAGATTTTCAATATTATCCTATTTTCTGTTACCCTAGTTGTGGTATCTGCGATTTTGTGGTACAAGAGAAAAAGCAAAAATCGCGTAACTTCACTAGTAGAATAACTTCGTTATGATTTATAAAAAAACAAAGTCAAAATTTTATTAAATATGATCAGTTTATCAAACGGACTGTCCTTTTCTAGAGCTCCCTTGGCCTTTTTGTTTTTAATAGAAAACACATCTCTTCGTATTGCTGTAATTATTTTGGCAATGCTGACAGATAGTATCGACGGCTACCTCGCTAGAAAGCACAACTCAGCAACCCAATTTGGGGCTATTCTCGATCCTGCAATGGATAAATTTTTTGTATTTTTTATCCTAGGGGTTTTGCTATTTGAACATAAAATTGAGACTTGGCAAGCCTGCGCTATGATCGCTAGAGACTTTTCTTTATGTGTTTTCGCTATTTATTTAGGTCTTTCCGGCCATTGGAACACGCATGAGTTTTCTTCTGTAAAATGGAGTAAAATTACCACAGCCGTCCAATTCCTGATCTTGATTGGAATCACACTCCAAATCAGTTTCCCATGGTATTTCTACGCCTTTTTTATATTCTCTGGAGCCTTAGTCTTCCTAGAATTACTTCAAATGAGAATACGCAAATCTACAGTAAATCGGGCGAGGAACCAATAGAAGTGGTCGCAAGACTAAGGCTCTCTACAGCCAAAGATGCTGCATGATTTGTTACAATCTCATGAACAAGTAGCAGCACTTCTTGCTTTACAGCTAAGAACTTATCATGTCTTGTTTCAAGAGAATATACATCAATAAGAAGATGTAAATAATATTCTCCAAATGAAAACAAAGAAACAGTCATAGGTACATTCGCATCAATTGTGGGAATCGTGAGCAACGTTCTCTTTATTTCTTCAGTAATTGCGGAGATTAAAGAAATATCTTCAAAACGCAGGCGAATGGTTTCATATATTCTCCTATGGGACATTCTAGACATATTTATTACAATTAGAGAGGAAAAAAGAGCATTTGGAAGATAAAGGGGTCTTTTCTCTTTATCTCGCAATGCTGTTGCATACCAACCTATTTCTTCTACCACCCCTTCAACATTTTTTTCTGATAAAAAAATCAAATCACCAATCTTGAACGGACGCTGAATAAAAAGCACAAGTCCCCCAAACCAATTCGCAATGACGTCTTTGCCGGCAAGAGCTACTGCAGCAGCCCCAATCCCACTAAAGGCCAAAAGAGGAACGATATTGAGTCCCAAGACCTGTAATATAATCATTGCGGTAATAACAAGAATAATCGCAGAAATAAATTTACTTAAAATCTGAGCCATATGCGAATCGATTAACTTATTATAACGACTTTTCTCAGCCTCTTTTTTCCAGCGCAAAAATATCCAAGAAATACAGATAACAATGGCTGTATTTCGAAGGGGCGCTACATAATTTAAAGCCGCCATAAAACCGAATCGATGACCTACAACGTCATTGATGTAAGAAAATCCTAGAATTCCAAGCAGAAATTTAAGGGGGAGTTCTACGATATGATCAATTTTTTTCCACCAATCAGGAAAGTTTGAAAAAAAATGTTTACGAAAATAACGAATCAGTATTTTTAGACCGAAATGCACAAGAAGTAAAATGGTAAAACCTAGCACAATTTCTACAATCCACATCTCTTCAAAAAAAAATTTTTCCATATCCAACTTCCTCTTGGAGGTTTACTTATGTCTACGATAACATACTATCACAAATTTGGTATTAGAAAAACTTATTCAAAATAAAGTTTCTAATTGCTGGATCAAAAAAAGAATCTTTTCTAAGATCATGATTATGATCTAATTTATTTTTTAGGAATTCTATGCACTTTACTCGCGAATCAGTTTTTGTAGGCGCCATACGAGCATTTTTTGCTTGCTTTGCAGCTATTGTCGGAATTTTTGCAGCCGTTTTTTGTATCATGCTTGCTATGGGCGCTTTTTCCTCTTCTCCCATAGTCCCAGAAAAAGCTGAATACGTCGTTGGCTACGATGCAAACGGTCAAAGAACACTGCAAGCACCTAATACTCCAGTCATTTTATGTATCGATATTGTTGGAGTTGTTGGGCTAGGAGATTTATCTTATGAAAAAATCCAAGCGAGTTTAGATGACACCCAAGAGAGTTTGCATGATAGAGTAAAGGGACTTCTTCTCCATGTAAGTACCCCGGGAGGACTTGCCTATGATGCAGCGTGCATACATGACGCTTTAAAAGAATATAAAGAAAAAATGCAAATCCCCGTTTATGTCTATGTAGAAGATCTTTGTGCTTCAGCAGGTGTGTACATAGCCTGTGCTGCGGATAAAATTTATACTTCTCCATACACTATATATGGTAACATTGGAGTTCGTATGGGCCCCATGTTTAACTATGTAGGCACAATGGACAAACTAGGCATCCAAGCGCTTACTCTCAGCGAAGGGAAAGATAAAGACGCCTTAAATCCTTTCCGCACCTGGAAACCTGACGAAGGAAATTTTGTGAAACCTAGCATGGATGCAGAATACAATCGATTTGTAGATACAGTTGTGGCAGCAAGACCGAAAGTAACAAAAAGTCTGCTCATTAACACATATGGAGCGAAAATTTTTACTGCGGAGGAAGCTGAATCAGCAGGGCTCATCGACAATGGGGACAGTACGTATAAAAAGACCTTAAAAGAACTTCTCACTGCAAGTGGAATTGAAGAAAGCCAAACATATCAGGTGTTCAAAGTACAAGCTCCTCATACCTTTTTTGGGAGCTTGCAAGCAAATAACTCATTATTAAAAGGAAAAGTGACACACACTCTAGACTTAGGGCCTAACTACAACCCTGAGCTAAGTGGAAAAGTTTTATTTCTTTACCAACCTGAAGCAGCATTAGCCCCATAATCTTTTACGGACCCTTTTATCTTTCCAGAAAAGGGTCCTTTGCACCAAAATTAAATCCATGAAAACTATTTATCTTGTTGACGCTCTTAATATTCTTTTCCGATCTTATTACGCGATTGGGCCAATGACCAATCCCAAAGGGCAATCTACGAATGCGCTTTATGGCTTTATTCGCAGCATCCACAAGGTAATTAAAGATTTTCATCCAACTCACTTATGCATAATATTTGATGGGCCAAGCAACAAACAAAAAAGAACTGCTATCTATGCTGAATATAAAAGTCATCGAAAACCTATGCCTGATGATTTAGTTGTTCAATTAGAACAAGCTATCGAATTTTGTAAAATTGCGAAATTTCCACATCTTTGGATTGAAGGAGTAGAAGCCGATGACACAATAGGAAGCGTAGCAAAATGGGCTCAAACTCAAAATGCAATCACTTATATCATTAGCGGCGACAAAGATTTGTGCCAACTTATCAATAAATCAACGTTTGTAATTAATCCAAGCAAAGACAACTTGCTCATCGATCAAAAAAAGGTAGAAGAACTTTTTTGTGTAAAAACAGATCAAATCGTTGATTATTTAGCAATTATGGGAGATGCATCCGATAACATTCCGGGCATAGAAGGATTTGGTCCAAAAACAGCTTCTCAACTTTTACAGAAGTTTGGAACATTAGAAAATCTCTTAGCTCATCCGGAACAAGTTCCAGGGGAGAAAAAACAGCAAATCCTTCACGAAAGCAAAGAAATCGCATTGCTTAGCAAACAACTAGCTACAATCCATACTGACGTACCCATTCCTGATGATGAGAAATTTTATGCTTTAATTCCTCATGACGTAGAAAACCTTAAAGAATTTTATAAAGAAATGCATTTCAATTCTCTTCTCAAAGAACTTGATTCTTCTCCTTCTGCTATGATGGAAAAAAGCCATGTAAAGAAAGAAGAAGTTGTTTCTTATACACTTGTTGATGAAGAGAAATCTTTACTTGAACTATGTCAAAAACTTTCACACGAAAAAGAGTTGTGTGTGGACACAGAGACCACAGATATTCAACCTCTACAAGCAAATTTAGTTGGCATCGGAATTGGCGTACATCCTAAAGAAGCTTGGTACATTCCTTTAAATGGAAAGCTAGCTCGAAATACAATCTTCACCCATTTAAAACCTCTACTTGAAAATAAGCATATCGGTATCTTTGGTCATAATATTAAGTATGATCTCCATGTTTTACAAAACGAAGGCATCTCCCCCGTAAACATCTGTTTTGATACTATGCTTGCTTCCTATATTTTAAGCCCACATAACCAAAGGCATAATCTCGATGATTTAAGCTTGGAGAACTTTGGGAAAGTAAAAATTCCTATCTCTGATCTGATTGGAAAAGGAAAAAAGGAAATCAGCATGGAAGAGGTCGAAATTGAAAAAGTTTCCTCCTATTGCTGCGAAGACGTGGATTATACATGCCGTCTCAAAGATCTTTTCCAAAAGAAAATTAAAGAAGAAGGCCTTTCCGATGTATTAGAAAAGATAGAACTCCCTCTTCTTCCCGTCCTGCTCTCTATGGAAAGAACTGGGATTTTTGTGGACAAGCGTAAACTAGAAGAGATGTCTACAGAACTATCTGGAACTTTAGAGGCATTACAAAACAAGATTTATCATCTAGCCGGAGAACCCTTTAACCTTAATTCGCCTAAGCAATTAAGCGTGATCCTTTTTGAAAAATTAGGACTTAAGCCGCCAAAAAAAACGCAAACAGGCTTTTCTACTAGTGCAGATGTTCTTGAAGCTCTCAAAGATGAGTCTCCTATTGTAGAAAAAATTTTAGAGTACCGCACTTTAGAAAAACTACGATCAACCTATATCGACGCCCTGCCTACACAGATCAATCCAAAAACCCATCGAATACACTGTACATTTAACCAATCAGTTGCGGCAACTGGAAGACTTTCTTGTCAAAATCCGAACCTGCAAAACATTCCGATCAGATCCAAGGTGGGAAAAAAAATACGAGAAGCTTTTAAACCTCAAAAAAAGGATTGGAGCTTTCTCTCGGCAGACTATTCTCAAATCGAACTGCGAATTTTAGCGCATTTAAGTGAAGATCCTTCTCTTGTGAAAGCATTCAAAGAAGGAGAAGACATTCACGCTTACACTGCATCTCTTGTTTTCGATGTCCCTCTACAGGAAGTAACCTCAGAAATGCGTCATCAAGCTAAAGCAGTCAATTTTGGGATTTTGTATGGGCAACAAGCTTTTGGTCTCTCTCAGGGCCTTTCTATGAGTTTTAAGGAAGCCGCCAAGTTCATCGAAACTTACTTTTCCCGTTACAAGAAAGTCAAAGAGTTTTTAGACTTTTGCAAAGAAAATACTAGAAAAACCGGAAAGTCCGTAACCATGACGGGCAGACAAAGGCCTATCCCAGAAATAGGCAATAAAAACCCTATCATCCGAGGCGCTGCTGAAAGGCTAGCTGTAAACACACCCCTACAGGGCACAGTTGCTGACTTGATTAAAATTGCAATGATACAAATAGCAGAAGTCCTAAAAAAACAACCTGATTTAGGCTTTATGATTCTACAAATTCATGATGAACTTTTATTTGAAGTTCCGGATGAAAAGATCGAGGAAATTTCAAAGATTGTAAAAAGAATTATGGAAAATGTCTTTTCTTTAAAAGTTCCTCTAGTCGTAGATATTTCGATTGGCAAAAATTGGGGGGAATGCTAACTTTGAAGAAAGTAGCCATAACAGGTGGATTAGCCTGTGGCAAATCTTCTGTTTGCCAAATTCTAAAAAATCACGGTGTAGCCTGCGTTGTAAATGCGGATGAAATTGTCCACCAGCTATTATCCACGAAAACAGATTTAGGTCATAAAATCGCTAGATTGTTAGGTTCTGATGTTATAGTCAATGGTCGATTCGATCGAAAAAAAATTGCGGAAAAAGTTTTTTCCGATCCAAAAAAACTACTGGATTTTGAAAAATTGTTACATCCCCCCACTCTTGAGGAAATAAATAAACGTTACATGCAAGCTAGCAAATCCGAGAGCGTTCCTCTTTTTGTTGTGGAAATACCATTATTGTATGAAATACAAGCAGAAGATTATTACGATAGCGTAATTACCGTTGTCAGCGATGAGAATATCGCTAGCCAAAGGTTTATGAAAAGCACCTCTTATGGAAAAGAGGAATATGAGCGAAGAATGTCTAGGCAACTACCCATATCTATAAAAGCCAAAAGAGCTGATTATATCGTTGAGAATAACAGTAATTTGGAAAATCTAAAAAACTCTGTGATAAAACTCATCCCATCACTAGTTTCAATTTAACAGGAGCTTCATTTTTATTATGAATCAAGAAGATACAACGCAAAATTTGCATGAATCCGATAGTGACAAAAGCCATCTATCTTCTCCGGAATCTACTCATACAACGGAAACGATTACGAAGATCTCCGATTTACAACGAATGAACATTGATCAATTGAACCAATATGCAAGACATATAGGTTTAAAAAATCTTGGCGCTCTAACTAGATCGCAGTTTGTTTTTGAAATCGTAAAGGCTAAGTCAGAAAAACCAGGTGAAGTTCTCGTAGGAGAAGGCGTATTAGAAGTCCTACCAGATGGATTTGGATTTTTACGCTCTCCAAACTACAACTATCTCCCCTCTGCTGAAGACATTTATGTGTCTCCCGCACAAATCAGACGCTTCGACTTAAAAAAAGGGGACACTGTATATGGAACGATCCGTTCTCCAAAAGATAAAGAAAAATATTTCGCTCTTCTCAAAGTAGAAAAAATCAACAACATTTCTCCTGAGAAAGCAAAAGAGCGAATCCTTTTTGAAAACCTGACTCCTCTCTATCCTGATGAGCGTTTGGTAATGGAAACTTCAAAGGATCGTCTAACAACTCGTGTATTAGATCTTACAGCTCCAATCGGAAAAGGACAGAGAGCTTTAATTGTAGCTCCTCCGAGATCAGGGAAAACGATTATTTTACAAAATATCGCAAGTGCGATTGCAACTAACAATCCTGAAATTGTGTTAATTGTTCTTCTGATTGATGAAAGGCCAGAAGAAGTGACCGACATGATCCGTATCGTCAAAGGGGAAGTCGTTTCTTCTACCTTTGATGAACCACCTGAAAGACACGTACAAGTAGCCGAAATGGCGATTGAAAAGGCAAGACGTCTTGTTGAGTACGGTCATGACGTTGTGATCTTACTAGACAACTTGACAAGACTTGCTAGAGCGTATAACACGGTACAACCACATTCTGGAAAAATTCTTTCTGGTGGTGTCGATGCGAATGCTATGCACAAACCAAAAAGATTTTTTGGCGCGGCTCGTAATATTGAAAATGGCGGCTCCCTCACTATCATTGCAACAGCTTTAATCGAAACAGGATCTCGTATGGACGAGGTAATTTTCGAGGAGTTTAAAGGTACTGGCAACATGGAGTTGGTCCTAGACCGAAAACTCGCTGATAGACGTGTTTTCCCAGCCATTGACATCATTAAGAGCGGTACCCGTAAAGAAGACCTCTTATATCATCCAACAGAACTTGAGAAAATTTATCTAATGAGACAAGCCCTTGCAGATCTAGCTCCATTAGATGCTATGAACCTTCTGATCGGACGTTTGAAAAAGACAAACAGTAACGCAGAATTTCTCTTATCAATGAAAGAATAATTTCTAGGAAGAAGCAGAAGGCTTATAACACCTTCTGCTTCTTTAATACATATGGTGACTCTCTTCCTTTATCCCCTTTCCAACTTTCTCCTCTTATTCTCTCTTATCTTTTGTTTTTCTTGTCAAAATCCTGAACAGAAATATCCAAAAGAAAAAATCCTTCGCATTAATCTTACAAGAG
>DAIEPN010000033.1 GCA_027348355.1 Chlamydiota bacterium
TTTCACCCGTGTCTGCAACGATGGTTGTCATCCTTTTGAGCTGCTCTAGCTGATTCATATGGTTTCCTTTCGATTCAAATGGTTTCTTTATTAACTATTTATTCTTGTCATAGTGGTTGGCTACGATAAGACAAGTCACGACGGTTACAACGACCACACCGATCGCTAAGAAGATATTTTGCCATTGTTTTGCTTTGCCGGCGTTATAGATCTCCTTCGGCGCTTTGCTAACTTCTCTGGGCTCTTTTGGAACTGGAGCTACGTCGCTTGCCCGGAGTGTAGTGGTTACAAGAGCTAAAATCATAAAGGTAGAGATGGCTTTTTTCATAAGGGGCTTAACTCTGGTTAGTCTAAAGATGTTTTTTTACGTATCAATTGTGAACTTTTCTTAAGGGGTAATTCCCAAAGAAATGAGTTTACGCGAGATTTTATCTGTAGATAAATAAGAGTTCAAGCCATCTTTTTTAGTTCTTTGCAGAACTTTGCTGTAATCCGAGAGTGACTACAGTCACAACCACAGCAAGGATTGCTCCCCATGCGAACATAGAGCTTCCTAGAGCTGTAAATGCACCGTCTCCTCCGCCGACATCATGACGGTAGAGTCTGTCAGAGTCTTCTTGCAGCTGTGTAATTTCTTCTCTTTCTTCCCAAGCAAATGAAGGGGAGGAGGAACAGACCAGCAGTAATGATAGAGCACAAAATACAATTTTTTTCATAGAGCCAAGACCTCTCTTTCAGTCCTATAAAACTCAAAGTATGCTAGCTAGAAATTTAGCGCAATTTTTTTTTTAGCTCTTTTTATATGTGATTTGAAAAAATTGATTGAAAAAAACACCGCTATTGCGAATAACATAATGCAAACTTTTCGAAAACGAGGATATATGCAAGAACTAGAGGTAGGAAAAGAGAGAGTTAAAAAAATTTGCGATATTCTTCGAAAAGAAACACTTCAGCCAGCAAAGCAGGAAGCAGATCAAATCCTAGAAAATGCACGTATAGAAGCAGAAGAAATTATTCAGCAAGCAGAGAAAAAGGCCCAGCAGATTCTAGAAAAAGCCCATCAAAATATTCAAAAAGACAAAGTTGTTTTCGAAGCCTCTTTGAGGCAATCTTATATTCAAATTCTAGAAACACTTCGCCAAGCAATTGAAAACAAGTTGATGAACCAGGAATTAAAGCATCTGATTGCCGCACAATTGCAAGATCCTAATCCTTTAGCGTCCTTGATTTCATCCGTTGTAAGAGCAATCGAAAAAGAAGGAATTGAAACGGATTTAAGCGCGTATGTCTCTTCTACAGTCTCTGCACGATCTGTCAATGTACTCTTAGCGAAGGAGATAGTAGATAGACTTAAAGAGAAAAGTGTTCTCTTGAGCGGAATGGGGGGAGGTGTTCAGATCAAATGGGAAAAGGAAAACATTACGATCGACATATCTGATGAATCTCTTAAAGAGCTATTAGCAGCTCATATCCATAAAGATTTTCGTGACGTCTTTTTTGGAACATAACTTATGGCAAACTATTACTTTTTGGCTGCATCTCTGCCTTCTTTAACGATCGGAGAAAAGCCAGAAATTACTTTTGATGAACTAAGTAGCCGTCTTAAGATCAATCTCAGTAAAAAAGACTTTGAAAAAGTGGTTGTTTTAAGGCGCTATGTGGATATAGAGAATGTCCGCTACCTTTTACTTGATCAGCCTATTGAAGACCGTGGCAACTTTTCAGAACTCGAGCTTGATGAGGCGCTCCTTACTTTTTCGGGACTACCGGAGTATTTTTTTGACTTTTTTGCAAAATATACGACGACAGAAGAAAGGCTCAGGTATTTTCCTGAGGTGTTTTCTTCCTACTTTTTAGAAGAGGCTGCAAAACAAAAAGGCTTTGTACATACCTACCTTACTTTTGAAAGGGGGGTTCGTTTAGTGTTATTAGCTTTGCGCGCAAAAGCCCTTAGAAAGGATGTGTTTCAGGAATTGCAATTCGAGGATTTTACAGAGCCCTTTATCGCACAGATCTTAGCGCAAAAGGATATGGAAATGTATGAGCCTCCAATGGAGTTTACTGAACTTAAAGAGATATTTACTTTTACTTCCCATGATCCGTGGGAGAGGCACAGGCGTATAGCGGAGTATCGTTTTACAAAAATCCAAGAAATGGTAAGCAAGCCTTTGTTTTCTATCGAATGGATTTTAGCATATATGCTTCGACTTCGAATTGTAGAGATGTGGAACGAGATGAGTGCGGAAAAGGGCAAGGAGATAGTGACTTCCTTAGCTAAAATATAGAAAAAAGAGTTTATAAAAGAATTTTAAAGATCAATTGAGCTTTATGAATAAAGAAAAAGCATTTGGGAAAGTAGTCAAAGCATTTGGAAACCTGCTACACGTCGAATTTACGAATTCCATTAAGCAAGGTGAGCTTGCGATGGTACGCGTGGGAGAAGTGGAGCTAAAAGCGGAAGTGATAGAAATTTCTGGTGCAGAAGCCAAGATACAAGTTTTCGAAGATACTAGAGGGGTAAAAACGGGTACAGAAGTCTCTTTCACGGGAAATCTTTTGGAAGCGGAACTAGGTCCTGGACTTTTGACATCGATTGTAGACGGTCTCCAAAACCCTTTAGAGAAAGTAGCTGATGCAACTGGGCTCTTCCTGAGCCGAGGAGTATACATGTCTTCTTTAGACCGGACTAGGCATTGGGATTACAACCCAATTGCTAAAGAGGGTGATCTTGTTTCGAAAGGGGATAGTTTAGGATTTACGATGGAAGGTAGATTTCATCACTATATCATGGTGCCATTCCACGATTTGCGTCAATTTACGATCACTTGGGTTATCGAAAGAGGGTCTTATCCAATTGATACCGTAGTTGCTAAAGGTGTCGATGAACAAGGTGTTGAGATGCATTTTACCATGGTTCAGAAATGGCCAGTGAAATCACCTCTTCTTTTTGGAGAAAAGCTTAAACCTTATGAGATGATGGATACGGGACTGCGTGTGATCGATACGCAGCTGCCTGTTCTACGTGGGGGCACGTTTTGCGCTCCAGGTCCCTTTGGTGCTGGTAAAACGGTGCTTCAGCATCACCTTTCAAAATACTCTGCAGTAGATGTTGTGATTGTTGTGGCTTGCGGGGAGAGGGCAGGGGAAGTTGTAGAGGTTCTTCGAACTTTTCCTCAACTTACAGACCACCGTACATCCGAGCCTCTCATCAACCGTACGGTAATTATTTGCAATACCTCCTCTATGCCGGTTGCGGCAAGGGAAGCCTCTATTTACATGGGGGCTACCATAGCTGAATACTATAGGCAAATGGGGTTAAATGTTTTACTACTTGCTGACTCCACTTCAAGATGGGCGCAGGCTATGAGAGAGATGTCGGGCAGACTAGAAGAGATTCCTGGAGAAGAAGCTTTCCCTGCTTACTTAGCTTCTCGAATTTCGGCCTTTTATGAAAGAGCTGGCGTCATTCGTCTGAAAAATGGAAAACTAGGCTCTCTTACTATTGGAGGTACTGTTTCTCCAGCTGGTGGAAATTTTGAAGAGCCTGTTACGCAAGCAACTCTTTCTGTAGTCGGTGCATTTTTAGGTCTTTCTAGAGAAAGGTCGGATGCGAGGCGCTACCCTGCAATTGATCCGCTCATTTCTTGGAGCAAGTATATTGACGATGTGGGCTTTCAGCTTAGTAAATTTTTGGATAATTGGGGGGAGAAAGTCAAAAGATCTGCAAAATTTTTACGTTTAGGGGATGAGATCAACAAGCGTATGGAAGTTGTGGGGGAGGAAGGGGTGCTGCTTCAAGACATGGTACTTTATCTCAAATCTGAGCTGTATGATTTTAGTTATTTGCAGCAAAACGCCTTTGATAAAGAAGATGCTTATTCCCCACTTCCAAGACAGGTGGCGCTCTTTACTTTGATCAACCGCATCTTTGATATTCCTTTTACCTTCACGACACATGATGAGGCTAGGTCTTTTTTCCTAGGTTTACAAGGAATGATAAAGAATCTCAATTTTATGCCATATCCTTCTAAACAATATGAACACACCTTTGCTGAGATCCATAATAAAATTGAGGAAGTTAGTAAACATTTGCATGAAGAAGCGCTCAAGAGGAAAAAATGAGAAAAGTGTATGATAGAATCCTAGACATGCGAGGGAACCTGGTCACAGTTCGCGCTAAAGGAATTTCTTTAGGGGAGATGGCGCGTATCGAAAAAAGGAGCGGACAGGTAATTTACGCTTCTGTACTTCGTGTTGATGAAGACCTAGTCACCTTGCAAGCATTTGAAAACAGCCGTGGAATTTCTACAAGTGACCGAGTGACTTTTTTAGGTAAACTGATGCAAGCGACCTATAGCGAAACTCTTTTGGGCAGAAGATTTCGAGGTTCTGGAGAGCCAATTGATCTAGGTCCTCAGGTGTTAGGTGAGAAGATCGAAATCGGTTCTCCTTCTTTCAATCCTGTTAGACGTATCATCCCAAGAGAGCTAGTGAGAACCAATATTCCCATGATCGATGTATTTAACTGTCTTGTAAGATCACAGAAAATTCCTATTTTTTCTGTAGCGGGAGAGCCTTACAACGCACTATTAATGCGCATTGCCAATCAAACGAACGCTGACGTAGTGATCATCGGTGGGATGGGACTTCGTTTTGATGACTATCAAGCTTTTATTGATAATGCGGAAAGAGCAGGATCAATCCATAAGACAATCATGTTCATTCACCAAGCAACCGATCCAGTTGTTGAATGTTTACTTGTTCCTGATATGGCCCTTGCTGTTGCAGAAAAATTTGCGACCCTAGATAAAAACGTTTTGGTGCTTTTAACAGATATGACGGCTTTTGCAGATTCTTTGAAAGAGATCGCGATCACTATGGACCAGGTTCCTTCAAATAGGGGATATCCTGGATCTTTATACTCTGATTTGGCTTCACGCTACGAAAAAGCGGTTGATATCGATGGGAGCGGTTCTATTACCATTTTATCCGTGACCACAATGCCTGGAGGAGATGTAACCCATCCGATCCCGGATAATACGGGATATATTACAGAAGGGCAATTTTATCTTCATGGAGGACGTATTGATCCTTTTGGGTCTTTATCAAGGCTTAAGCAGCTTGTGATTGGAAAAGTAACGAGAGACGATCACGGAGATTTAGCTAATACCCTCATTCGTCTGTATGCGGATTCAAAAAAGGCGAAAGAGCGGGAAGCTATGGGCTTTAAGCTATCTAAGTGGGATGAAAAACTCTTGCGATACTGCGTTCTTTTTGAAGATAGGATGATGAACTTACAAGTCAACTGTAGCTTAGAAGATGCACTTGATCTTGGCTGGGCAACTTTAGCGCAGTGCTTTGAGACAGCAGAGGTTGGAATGAAAGAAAACTTGATAAAAAAAT
>DAIEPN010000152.1 GCA_027348355.1 Chlamydiota bacterium
TACACCTTCTAGATAAGAGCTCAACTCCTATGGGAGCTAGGTTACTTCGAAAATGGCTCACGCATCCTTTACTTTGCGCAAAAAAAATAAATAAGAGGCTAGATGCAGTTGAAGCTTTTATGCAATCAGATACCATAAGAAAAAACCTTTCCCTTCGAACTGCACAAGTGCGCGATCTAGAAAGATTGATCATGAAAATCGTGACCTGTTTTGCAGGTCCTAGAGACTTTCTTTCTCTCTGTATTTCTCTAGAGCAAATTCCGGACCTGATTGCAATTTTAGAAAATGCTTCGAGTCAACTTCTCTCGGACCATAGAGCTAAGCTACATGATTTAAGTAAACTTACCAAGGAAATGCGAAGAGCTCTTTTAGAGACCTGCCCTTTACATCTAGGAGATAGCCGAACCTTCAAAGAAGGATATTACACTGCCTTAGATGAACTCTATGAGCTACAAGCAAACTCACACAAATGGATTGCGACCTACCAAAATACCCTAAGGGAACAGACTAATATTAAAACTCTGAAAGTAGGTTTTACAAAAGCTTTTGGCTATTATATCGAAGTAAGTAGAGGTCAAGCTGAAAAAATGCCTCCAAACTTCCAAAGAAGACAAACTCTTGTGAATGCAGAGCGTTTTATTTCTCCAGAGTTAAAAGAATATGAATATAAAGTCTTAACTGCGGAAGAGAAAATCTCTTATCTAGAAAAGGAACTTTTTGAATCTCTACGAAAAAACATCACAAACCTTCAAAAAGAGATTCAAGAAACTGCAGAATCTGTTGCGAATATCGACTGTCTCCTTTCGCTAAGCCAAGTAGCCCTTACCTATAATTATACTAGACCTATAGTAGATGAAACAGACGCCTTTACCATCTCGGAAGGCAGACATCCTGTTGTAGAGGCCTTTGCACAAAAAGAAACATTTATCCCCAATGACGTCCATTTTGATGAAGCCCAAAAACTCCATCTGATTACAGGTCCAAACATGGCGGGCAAATCTACATACTTAAGACAAGTAGCGCTCATTGCAATCATGGCGCAAATTGGATCGATGGTACCTGCTTCCAAGGCTCACATCGGCATCATCGACAAGGTTTGCAGTAGAATCGGAGCCAGCGATGATCTCTCAAGAGGGAAATCAACCTTTATGGTTGAAATGACAGAAACGGCCACAATTTTACATACAATCTCATCTAAATCTCTTGTCATCCTTGATGAAATTGGAAGAGGAACAAGCACATACGATGGGATTTCGATTGCTTGGGCAGTTGCAGAATTTTTGCTTACTACACCTAATAAAAAGGCAAAAACCTTGTTTGCAACCCACTACTGGGAACTCACTGAGCTAGAAGAAAAAATTCCAGGTGCTGTCAATTACAACGTAGCCGTTCACGAGTCTGAAGAGGGGATTGTCTTCCTTCATAAAATTGTAAGAGGAGGAACTGATAAAAGTTATGGGATCCATGTAGCCAGATTAGCAGGTCTTCCTCCCCCCGTGATTAAATCTGCTCAAGAAATGCTAGCTAGAATTGAGAACCAAGCTAAAAATCCTGTGTTCGAAAAGGTAAAAATCTCAAAAACGAAACAATTAAACCTCTTCACAAATTCTTCAGAGGATAAAAAAACACAGACTCTTTCTGAACAGATCCTTGTAGAACTTGTAAAAATTGACCCCCATCATCTCACTCCCTTAGAAGCTTTTAGCAAAATCGTGCAGTGGAAAAAAAACATTTCTCCTAGCTAAGAAAAAACTATGTTCGACCCAAAGAAAATCGATCTCTTTCCGTCTCAACCTGGCGTTTACATGATGAAAAATAGCAAGGGAGAGATTATCTATGTTGGAAAAGCAAAAGATATCAAATCTAGGGTAAAACAATATTTTGTCCACGGCAGGGATACAAGGGCTATGATCCCAGTACTGCTTGAACAAATAGAGCATATCGATACCCTTATAGCTTCTTCCGAAAAAGAGGCCCTTCTTTTAGAGAACACGCTCATCAAAAAGCATCAGCCTAAGTTCAACGTTTTACTCAAAGATGATAAAACCTTCATCGGCCTTTTTGTGAATAATAAAAACCCTTGGCCAGCAATCAGGCTCATTCGTTATAAAGGTGCTCCTCCTAAAGATGGACTGTATTTTGGACCGTATACAAGCGCACTTGCTGCAAGAGAGGTACTTGAACTTTTACAGCGACTTTTTCCTCTAAGACAATGCTCTGATAGCGAACTACAAAAACGTACTCGCCCTTGTATCCTTTATTCTATCAAAAAATGCATTGCTCCTTGTGTGCAAAAGTGCTCAAAAGAGGAATACGACTCATTTGTGGACGGCGCAGTCCAATTCCTAAAAGGGAAGAACCAGGATATCGTTAAAAAACTTTCTCATGATATGCAGGTGGCCTCCGAAGCTTTAGAGTATGAAAAAGCTGCAGCTTACCTTCGTACAATACGGCAAATTGAAGCCATTTCAAGCCCCGAAAACGTGTTATGGAAAGCCTATGGAAAGAATTCTGATGGAATAGGATTGTATCGAAGTGGCTCTGATGTCACCATTTTCCAACTTCTTTTGCGAGAGGGAAAACTCATAGGTTCTAACCATTATAATTTTTCTCACGTAGCAGGTGAGGATTCTGAACTGCTTTCCTCTTTCCTCTTACAAAACTATAAACTCACGCAAAACCTTCCAGAAGAAATCATCCTTCCTATCTCTCCTCCTGATCAAAATATCATTGAAGAAATCTTTTTTGAAATGCATAAAAAGAAGGTCCGTCTGCTCCATCCAGTAAAAGGAGAAAAAAGAAAAATCGTTGATCTTGCAGAAGAAAATGCTAAAGCTGTCTTCACTCAGCAAAAATCCGAGATAGACCAAAAAGAAAAACTTCTCCTTGATATGCAAGAAAAGTTCCATCTGAACTCGTATCCTAAACGTATAGAATGCTTTGATATTTCCCATATTTCAGGTAGTGATACAGTAGCTTGTATGGTGGCTTTTACGGAGGCAGACCGAGATACCAAAAGAATGCGCTATTTCCATATTAAGAACATACAGGCGAGCGACGACTATGGAGCCCTTCGTCAGGCTCTTGCAAGACACCTAACTAAAGCAAAAGAAAAAGAAGATCTTCCTGATCTTCTTATTATTGATGGTGGAAAAGGGCAATTGCAAGTAGCTCTTGACATATTGCAAGAGCTCGATATTATTTCCGTAGATGCGATAGGCATAGCTAAAGACGAATCGAGACACGACAAAGGGATGACGCAAGAAAAGGTTTTTATCAAAGAGAAAAAAGATCCCATTTTGCCAGGTGCCAGATCTCCTCTCCTCTTCTTCCTCCAAAAAGTGCGTGATGAAGCACATAGGGTCGCGATTGGCTTCCATAGAAGAAAAAGACAAAAAAGAATGATCACAAGCTCTTTGGACGGCATTTCAGGAATTGGTCCTAAAAAAAGGAAAATTCTCCTGTCTCATTTTGGTAGCGTCAGAAAACTGGAGCAGGCAACGATCGAGGATTTACAAAGGGTAGAGGGCCTTTCCAAAAAAGATATTTCTACTCTTCTAGAATTTATTAGGAAACGATCACAGTAAATACAAACTCTTCTTTGTATCCCAGATAGTTTGCTAAATCTTTAGCAAACTCATTTTCGATTCTATGTAAAATTTCTTCATGTTGAGAAAACGGAAGAGGGGAAAACTTTGCGACCAGTTCCAACTTTTTCTTATCTCTGCAGAACACATCTTGCAAAGACACCTTTCCGGAGAATTCCTTTTGTAAATAGGATTCCGCGTATCTTCGCACTACAGATAGGTCAACAAAAGTATTTTTATCAGAATCTTTCATTATCACTTGATAAAAACGTCCTTGATAGAGCTTATAAAAGCCGTAGCAAAGCAAGAGGCCGAACACAAAAAAAATTCCGCCCGCGATTCGAAGAGAAAAGGGATTTTCAATTACACTTCTTAAAAAAATCTCCCAATGAGGGAAATAGGGAGCAAAATAGAGAAAAAACCCTACACAAAGAAAAATTGTAACAATAAGAAAGTGAAGAGAAGAAAATAATACTTTTGTGCTGTGCATCAAAACTATCCTTTTTCGATAAGCAACATTTCTTTTTCGATTTTTGTTGTTAGATCTTCTAAAGAAGTCCTAGCAATCAAATTTTTAAAAACTAAGTGTACAGACCCTACATGTAGTCCTGTAGAAAGGCTGATTTCTTCCACAACCTTAGCTTGAATTTCTTCCGCTTTATCAGGGATGCACACTCCATAAGCGACATTTAACTCTATTTTCATGTTGATAGAATGACTTTTCTCATCTTGTTCCACATAAATCCCTTTTACCTTATCTGCCACTTCTCTTCCGAGCAAGCTATCAATAAAATTTCCTTCTAGAAGACCAATACCTTCAATTTTAGCAAGGCATTGCAAGGCGATGGACTGGAAAACACGGCTTTCAATATCTCTACTAAATGTAGTTTCTGGAAACTGTAATTCTTTCGTATCGATCTGTTTGAATTTTTCGTACATAGTCTAGCCCTCTCTTTATGAGATATTTTTCAATACATTTTGCGCTGTTTATGATTTTCTGGAAAGCTTTTTACAAGATTGCTTTTGAAGAGATTTTGTATAGATGTTATACTACCTATAAATGACTACCATTAGGACTGATATGAGCACACCTTTTCTCTTAGTTACAGGGCTTGCGCTTGGAACCCTAGCAGCCTACCTTGCAAAAAGACGTGGGCTCAACCCTTATTTTTGGTTTGGCATCGGACTTTTTTTTGGGGCGATTGGAATCTGTGTGATGTTTTTACTTCCAAAGAAAACAGATCAATCAAATGAAGTCCCTATACCTCCCGCTCCTCCTATTCTACCTAAGAAAAATACTCTATGGTATTATTTAGATCAAAATCATACCCAATCTGGGCCCATCTCTGAAGATTTTCTACAGGAACTGTTCCATAAAAAAACAATCTCAGAGGAAACTTACCTCTGGTGCGAAGATATGGATAACTGGGAACGATACAAAGAAATATTTGTACCCAAGTAAGAAATCCTTGGGTACAGAGAAAAACTACCAGCTCGCTTTTACAACGCCGGGAATTACACCGCTATTTGCGAGTTCTCTAAAACAAAGACGTGAAAGTTTGAATTTGCGTAAGTATCCACGAGCACGGCCCGTCATCATACAACGATTTTTCAAACGTACTGGAGAAGAATT